>CAIZKT010000655.1:0-2971 GCA_903933565.1 uncultured Victivallales bacterium
CCCTCGCCGCGACCATCCGCGAGGGCCAGATCTCCAACATCCGCAGCATCATCGAACAGGGCTCCGGCGCGGGCATGAAGCTGATGGATAACGACCTGATGCGCCTGCTTGAGGAAGGCCGTATCCCGCCCCTCGAGGCCTACATGAAGGCCTCCAATAAGCGCGATTTTGAGAAGTTCCTCGAGAAGGGCGCCCTCGATCACCAGTTGACCTGAGGAGGTCTTCCGCATGACGCAGGCCTGCTGGGCGGCGCTGGATATCGGCAGCAATACCGTGATGACCCTGGCGGCTTGCGGCGCCGCCGAACGCTTGCGGGAAGACGAGGAGTGGCGTGCCACCACGCGTCTGGGGCAGGGCGTGGACGCCAGCGGTCGGCTGGCGCCTGAAGCCCAGGAGCGTACCCTCGCGGCCATCGCCGCGCAGACCGCGGCCTGCCGCGGTCGCTACCGCTCGGGAACCGCGGTCGCGGTCGCCACTAGCGCCGCCCGCGATGCCGGCAACGGCCCCGAGTTCCTCGCCCGCTGTGCCGCCCTGATCGGCGGCGTGCCTCACCTCCTCTCCGGCACGGAAGAGGCCCGCTTCACCTTCCGCGGCATAGTCTCGGACTTGCCGCGGGCTCGCGCCGTGGTTCACCTGGACGTCGGCGGGGGCAGTTCGGAAATCACGGCCGGCAGCGCCGGGGAGGGCTGCCGGTTCGCCGAAAGCGTCGACCTCGGCTGTGTGCGTCTCGGGGAACGCTGCGGCCTGCTGGAGGTGGCCACCCCCGAGGCCATCGAGCAGGCGCGGCAGGCCATTCGCGCGCTTCTGCAACCCGTCTGCCAGCGCTTGCAGGCGCTGGCTGGCAGCGAGCCGGCCGGGGTCATCCTCAGCGGCGGCTCCGCCACCACCTACGCCGCCCTGCAACTGGCCTTGCCGGTCTATGACGCCGCGCGGGTTCATGCCTGGCCGGGCCGGACGAGGGACCTGGACCAGGTCCTGCCCCGCCTGTTTGCCATGACGGCCGCTGCCCGCGCCGCGCTGCCCGGCGTCACCGCGGGGCGGGCGCCGGTGTTGCCGGCGGGGCTGCTGATTCTCTGCGAGTTTCTGCACTTGCGGGGCGCTGAGCAATTCCGTGTTTCCAGCCGCGGTCTGCGTTTCGGCCTGGTTGAGGCACTGGCGGCGGGCGAGGTTGAGCCGACCTGGCAGTGGTGAGGGAGAGGCGTGTGCCAACCCGGGCTTGTCTGGCGCTGCTTTTGCTCAGCCTGTCGCTCTGCTGCGGGGCGCCGGTCGAGCTGCTTGTGTTGCAGACCGCCGATGTCCACAGCGCCATCGGCAACGCGGTCTTGCCCGACGAGGGCGACGCCCGCCGACTCGCCACGACCATTCGCCGACTGCGGCGTGCCCACGGACCGGAGCGCACGCTGGTGGTCGACTGTGGCGACACCTGTCAGGGCAGTTTCGCGGCCCGCATGACCGGCGGACGCATCGGCATCGCCGTCCTCGAAGACCTGGCCCCGGATGCCTGGGTGCCGGGAAACCATGACCTGGATTTCGGTCCTGCTGCGCTGCTGGAGTGGTGCCAGTACCGCCGACTGCCGGTCCTCTGCGGCAACCTCGCCATCGTGCGGGCTGGCCAGACCCATGCTTTCCCCGCCTGGCGCTGCTTCGAGCGTGGCGGCGCCCGCATCGCCCTGATCGGCGCCACCGCCAGCTACATGCGGAACTGGCTATGGGATGAGAGCGCCCGCGAGATGAGGGTAGAATCTGCGGTCGCCCTGCTCGAGCGGGTGCTGCCCGAGATCGTGCGCGGGAAACCTGATCTCGCGGTCCTGGCTACGCACCAAGGCTGGTTGGAATCCGATCCACGGGCGGCCAACGAGGTCCACGACATCGCTCTGCGCTATCCCGAAATCGACCTGATCCTCGGCGCGCACACCCATCGGTTACTGCCCGGGCTCAAGATCGGTCCGGCCACCTGGTACGTGCAGCCCGGCGCCCTGGCCACGCACGTCGCCGCGGTTCAGGTGCGCCTGGATCCGGAAACCCACCGCATCCTCGACCTCAGGTCCGAACTCGTACCCGCGGATGCTGTGCCCGATACCGAGAGCTCGCCGGAACTGGCGGCTCTGCTGTCGGTTGCCGATGCCGCGGCGGGGCAGGTTGTGTGCCGCCTGCCGCGGGAGATTCCAGCGGGCGGCACGCCGGGCCTCAGTTGTGCGGTGAGCGAGCTCATCTGCCGGGCCCTGGCCGAGGCCACCGGAGCCGCCGTGGCCCTGCACGGCACTCTCGGCCGCGCCGGCTTGCCGGCGGGCGACATCGGCGAACGCCACCTCTTCGCCCTCGTGCCCTACGAAAATACCATCACCGTCGCCGACCTGACCCCGGCCGAACTGGAAGCGGTGGTGGCCGAACAGATCGCCAACCGGGCCTCCTACGTCTACTGCGGCGTGTGGGGCGCCGAGATGGCCATCCAGCCCCAGGCCCCCGAGCGCGAAGCCCGCGTGCGCCTGACCCGCCTCCAAGCCCACGAAGGCCCTCTCCCAGAGCGCATCCGCGTCGCCATGAACAGCCACACCGCGGCCGGGAGCGGCGGGCGGTTTCCCCGCCTCTTCGAAATCCTGCGAACCCCGCAGGCACACCGTCGAGACACGGGCATTCACTCCCGCGAAGCGCTGAAGAACTACCTGCGCCAGCACGCCACCGAGCCGGTGATCGCACGCCGCTGGATTACCGGCAAACTCTCGGCGCTGGATCTCCCCGAACCTGCCCCGGATACCCCCTGAGCGCACTTCTGCGTCGGTGCGGCCCCCTGGACTGCAGGGGCTACGTCCGCCAGGCGGCGGGCACGATCCCGCTTGGGCTGAGACCTCCAGCGCGGGCGACAGGCGCCCGCGAAAGCGGTGTCGCGTTCGCCCGGGGGGCGGACTTGCCACCGCAGTCCATATGGCGGCGCCTGGGCGCCTGGGGCGGGGTCGCACTCCAGGGGAGCCCG
>CAIZKT010000656.1:0-12828 GCA_903933565.1 uncultured Victivallales bacterium
CGGGCGAGTGCCGCCCGTGCTTCCCGCGCCCCGGTGGCCGGTAACGGGGACGCTGTCCCCGGGCCCCCCGGAGTGTGTTTTCGGCGATGCGGCTCCCGCAGCCGCGGAATCCCCATCGCCGGAATCGTTCGCCGACGCTTCGCGTGAGGAGGGGCAAGGCGTGATCGCCTCAGCAGCGCTCGCGCTTGCCGCGCCTCGCTGGTCAGTATTGCGGGCACTGCGGCCATGCAGCGCACAGGTTCCATCATCCTGTGATTGCGTAGCGCAGTCACAGGATCGGCTGCCCTTCGCGGATTCGCCGACGGGATTCGAGGGGGCCGGGGCAGCGGGTGCTGCATCACTGCCCGCCGGCTGAATCCGCGAAGGCTCAACGGGGGGTCCGGGGGGACGCGTTCCCCCGGCGGGGTTGGAGGGGCGGTGCCCCTGCTGTCCGTCCGGTACGAGCATGAGTACGCCGAGAGGGATCACCTCCGGCGCACGGAAGTCCAAGCGGGCCGTGAGATCGTCACTCCGTTTGCGGTGGAGGCGGAGGACGGTCTCGGCCTCGGTGCGGGCGCTGCGCGGTTGGGTGCCGTCGGCGGAGAAGGCGGCCAGGCGCTCTGCGGGGTTGGTGAGGCGCATCCAGGTGGCGGCGGTGGCCCCGGGGCCGGAGGCGGTCTCCGTGATGCCGAGGTCCTGCTGCACGAACTGTGCGCCCGTCGTGCCCGTGAGCGCGGTGGCACGGCTGGCGAGCCAGGCGTCGAGGTCGCGGCGTTCGCGGTCGAGGTCGGCGCGTCGCTCCTGGGTGAACTCGCGGGCGATGGGCTCGAAGGCAGCGCGCGCGGCCGCCACGGCAGGGGCGTGTACGGCCTGGTCGCCAGCCCAGCCGGCGAAGTGCTGTTCCCAGAGTCCGGTTGTGGTCAGCGCGCGTTCGGGGGCGGCGAGGGGCAGCCACTCGGCGGCATCGGACATGGCCTGGGGGGCGCCGCCGCGGTCGAGGCGCACGGCGAGGACGCGCTCCAGCTCGCGACCAGCGCCACTGAGCACACGGCCTAGGAAGGTGAGCAGCAGCGCCGGTGCGGCGATGGGGGCGGAGACGGCGCTGACGCGCGTGTCCGTGCCTGCCAGTCCGCCGGGGCCCAGGGAGAGATGCCGCACCCGGTCCAGGGCGCGCCGGACCAGCGGGTGAGCTCGGCCGAGGAAGCCGACCGTGCGGCCTTCGGCATCGCGGTAGACCTCGGGATCGGTGGTGAGCCGGACGCGGCGGGCCGCGCCGTCGTAGCCCGGCACATCCTTTGCGCCGTGGGCCCAGTCGGGCGGCAGTTCGATGGCGAAGGCGGGCTGGTTTGGCGATCCGTGGAGCTGGCCGCCGTCGAGGTGGATAGCATCGGTGACGAAATGCACCAGCTCCACCATGCTTTCGCGGCGGCCCTTCTCGGTGGCGCGGTCGGCCTGCGCCACCTGGTCTGCGCCGGCGTAAAGGCCTTCGTCGGCCAGCCACTGGTTCGACTTGGCGGCGCGCTCGAAACCGTGCAGGCTGCGGTCGATTTCCTCGAGGAGTTCACGGGTGGCGTCATCAGCGCCAACGCCTTCGTCGGCAGTCTCGAAAAGGACGTACTGAGCCGGCTCCTCCTTCAACAGCCAGTCTTCCTCCTTCGCCAAGCCTTCCAGAAGTCGCATGCCCTGCAGCTCCGCGGTCGCAGTCAGCCCCAACGTGTTGGGGACGAAGGTCAGGCGTGCCCGCTGGCGTTCGTACTTGGCAATCAGGCGCAGCAGGATGCGCTCCTCGAAGGTGTTGCGCAGGTATAGATAGCGGACCACGGGCTCGTGCGTCTGCCCGTAGCGGTCGATGCGACCGTTGCGCTGCTCCAGGCGGTTCGGGTTGAAGGGCAGCTCGACATGGATCAAGTGGTGGCAGCGCTGGTGCAGGTTCAGGCCTTCGGCGGCCGCGTCGGTGCTCACCAGGATACGGCTGTCCTCGTTGCGGAAGCGGTCGGTGGTCTGCTGGCGGGCGGCATCGTCATCGTTGCCACTCATCGTGAGGATGTCGGTCATGCCGTGGGCGGTGAGGTAGCTCTTCACAGCGTCCTGGGAGGTGGTGTACTCGGTATAGATGAGGACGCTGGCGCCGGGCTCGGCCTTGCGGATTCCGTCGATCTGTTCCTTGAGCATGGCCAGCTTCGGGTCCTCGGCCTCGGCTTCGCTGGCGAGGGCCACGAGTTCCGCCAGGCCGGAGGAGAGGTCCTTGAGCTTCCGCATGCGGTAGTCGCCTGCCCGGCTGCTGCGTTGGATGTCGGCCAGGGCCTGTGCCAAGTCCTCCTCCTCGATGGTCTGAATCTCCTCCTGGGCATCAGCGGCGGCGGTCCCGAAGCGGTCCAGGCGACGCTGGTAGTCGCGCAGCGTACGCAGGCGCTGACGGCGGCTGTCCTGGGTCTCCGCGGCCTCGGTGAGCAATGCCCGGTGGCGCGCGGCCACCACCGCCAGGGTCTTGCGGCAGGCGGCCACCGTGGAGACGCTGCGCTTGAGCAGGGCGATGAAAGAGAGCACTTCGTCATAGCGCCGGTTCTTGAGGGCGTACCTGAACTGCGGCACGACGAGGTCGAGAAGGAGGCGCTGCAGCTCCCAGAAGCGCGGAAAGCGCTGGGGTGCGTAATCGACGGGGCAGGGGATAACCTGCCGCTCCGGGAAGCGGCTCTTGCCCGTGGCGGAGTCGACAATGTGCTTCTTCAGCCGGCGGACCACGTGGGTGCGGTAGGCCTCCCCGCGCAGGTGACCGCGGCCGTCGACGAGGGACGGATCGAGAAGCTCGCAGAGCGAGGCGAACGAGGCGTCGTTGCCGTCGTGCGGGGTGGCGGTGAGTAGCAGCAGCGCGTCCGACTGGCGGGCAAGCAGCTCGGCCAGGCGGCGGCGCTGGGAGTCCTCGCGGTCGGCCAGGTTGCCCAGATCAGTGCAGTGATGGGCCTCGTCCAGGATCACCACGTCGTAGGCGGCCCGGTCGAGCCACTGGAGCACGGACTCCTGCTTGAGGAAGTCGATGGAGGCCAGGGCCAGAGGGATGTAGTCGAACGGATTCGCGCCGAGTTCGTTGCCCTTGCGGACCTCGTCGAGGAAAGCCCGGTCGACCACGGCAAAACGCAGGCCGAAGCGCTCCGACATCTCCATGCGCCACTGCTCCAGGAGGGGCCCGGCCGGCGAGACGATGAGTACGCGGTGGGCAATGCGGCGGGCCATCAGCTCGGTGAGCACGAGGCCGGCCTGCACGGTCTTGCCCAGGCCGACGCCATCGGCCAGGAGCAGGCGCGGCCGGCTCATGCGGATGGCGCGCAGGACTGGCACGAGCTGGTAGGGCTCGGGACGAAGCCGCCCCGGCTGTACGGCCAGGATGGCGCCCGAGCCGAGAGCCTGTTCGAGGAGGAAAGCCTGGTGGTAGACCGACCAGTGCCGCAGCGGCGCCGCCTTCTCCGGCTGGAAGGACTGGACGATGGGCTCGATGGGCTCGAAGTCGTGCAGAATGTCCAACTCGCGTCCGAGCAGGGCGCCCTCGACCCCGCGCAACCGCACCAGCGTCTGCGGGCCCACGGGCTGGGTCTCCACGATCTCCCAGCGCAGGCCGCGGACCTGCACCTGCGTACCGGGAAGGAATGATGCGGTTGCTGCCACGTTGTCTCCAGGAACACCGCGTGACCTCTCTCGCGGGGCAATGCCACACAGTAGCGGCCCCAGGCGTCACGAGCAAGTGGGGGGAGCACGTCGGCGCTCCTGTGGGTGTAGGCGTGGACGGCGACGGGCACGAACTCACCGTCAAGGAGGACGGTGCCCAGGTAACCCATCAGTGGGAGGCGCCCCCGACACCAGGATGGGATCCGCTTGCGGCGATGGCGGCCTCGCGCGAGGTGATGGAGGGTGCCGTCGGCGAGACGAGAAGGCCCCGCCGAGTATCCCCGAGGGATCGGGCACGGCGGGGCCTTGATGCATGCCGGACTAGGTCAGGCGACCTGGTCCATGCACTCCGACAGCGTCAGGCGCTGCAAACCCCGTTCCAGATCTGGAATCAGTTGGCCGCGCCGGGGCAGGAGCTCGATAACGCACTGCCACAGTGGCCACTCCGCAACGCGCTTCGCCATCCGTTCGACGGACGCCTTCTCGTATCGGCCCACAAGCATCGCCACAGTCATCTGCCGGATCGTCTCCAGTGGCAGAGCGTTGAGGTAGTCCCACCGGCCGTTGTCGTGGAACCTGCAGCGCAGTCGCCGCGGCACTCGGTCGGCCACTTCGCGCCTCACCGTCTCCCCCATGGCCACGATGGCGGCTTTCTCCGCCTCCATCAGGTTCTCGATGGCTTTCGCCAGGTCGTTGTACTGCATCTCACTGACTCCTACACATTCACAACTCACTTCATTCACACGACTTGCGGGTTGCACCCGCAGCACTACTCCTTGGGCTGTCCAGAACTCGGATTGCCGGTCGTGCCTATCGCACGATGGCCCGTGGTCTGTCCGAGGTCATTCGGTGGCCTGCGGACCGGAGGGATCCGGGACCTTTTTCCCCGGGATATCGGCTCACGTTGCGCACGTAGGTGCGTGTGTGCGTACCCCGTCCAGGAAGGTCCCGGATGGTTCCGGCAGCCCGCCACGGCGGCGCCGGAGGGTCGCGCGCTCTGGGTGCAGGTTTGAGTCTGGCGATCATCGCGGCCGTTCTCCTTTCAGTTCAGGGTTGACTGCTTCAGCCCCAGCCCGGAGTAGAGCGTGGTACGAGTGTCGGAGGTTCGGCCCCGATTGAAGCCGCGCTCGGTCAAGGCCTCGCCGAAGCGTTTCTGTGTTCTGGGGTGAAGGCCAGACTTGGCGCACCACAACCGGTAAGCTTCATAGAGGTCGGCGGCGGTTACGTTCATACCCTCGCCAAGAAGGCAGCAGTCCTGGATGAACCCCAGAAGGACGTCCTCATTCTCGCGGTACTCACTGGTAGCCATACGGACCTTCTCGGGGGGCTGCAGCCCATGCCGGCGCCACTCCATGCAGCCAGCCACCGCCCAGGCGAGGATGCCGTCGGCCTCCACCTTGAGCTTCTGCTCGAGGCGGGGGTCGCGCTCTTCCGGGGGGATCGTCACTTCAAAGGGCACCAGCAGGATGCGCCGCCAGATGGCGAGATCGGTGCCGCGTATCGCCGGTCTGTGGTTGGTGCACAGCCACAGTTTGTGGGTCGGTTGGAACTCGAAGAAGTCCTTACCCATATGGCGGGCTTTGATGGGGTCGCCGCCGGTGAGCTGCTTCACGCGCGTCTCGGGGAGTCGGCCACTCTCGCCGCTCTCCTGGCAAACCGCCAGCCGGCAACCCTTCAGGTCGGCTACTTCGGTAGGATGCCTGTCCATGCCGCTGCGTTGCTCCGTGAGCAGCGACGGCGCTGCGGCTTTTGAATAGTCCCCCAAAACGTGGCTGACGGCGTTCGCGAACGTGCTCTTGCCGTTGGCGCCACCGCCATGGAGGATCGCCAGACACTGTTCCGCGGTGGAGCCGGTCACGCCGTAGCCAACAAGGCGCTGGACGAAGCCAATCAGGTCATCGTCTTCGGCAAAGATGCGGGCGAGAAATGCAGGCCACACCGTGCAGGGTGCGTCGGGCAGGTAACTCGCCCGGGTGATCTTGGTGCAGAGCTGGTCGGGTGCATGGGGCGAGAGAATCCCCGTGCGCAGATCGAGCTGGCCGTTCTGGCAGTTCAGGAGGTCCTGGTCAGCGTCGAGTTCGTCAGGTTCGATAGGCACGTGATCGCGGGCCAATTCGAGCAGCGCTCGAATCCGCGAGGCGGCCTGGCTAGCTCGGGAATGCTTCAGGAGCTCCTTCGCCCGATCCGGGTCGCCGCACGCCTCGGCCTCCGCCTCGATCGTGTTGACCGTTGCCTTGGCCCAAGCCGTCACGATGCCCTTTCGGTCCTCCCTCCAGACAATGCCGTTCCAGACGTACCAGCGTTCAGCGGTGAAGCAGTAGAGGACCTTGGTGCCGTGTTGTGCGATGAAGCGGAGCGCGTTGCCCATGTCGCTGCAGGAGTAATCAGGCGGAGCCTTGGCGGCCTCAGGGATCACGGCTTCGAGCGCTTGGGTCAGTTTCGTGTTCATTGGCATTCGCTCCTCGTATGGTGTTCTGGGTTCAGGTACAGCAGGCGCTGAATCTTCCCGGTTTCGGTGCGGACATGCCCAGGGCAGCGCGACATGCGGGATTCGTTTCGGCACTGGGGATCCACTCCGAGCGGCGCCAGGTAGTCCCCAAAGAGCCGTTGCTCGACCTCGCGCTCCCACTCATTGCGGTCGGCGCAGTTGACCGCCACCCAGCCGTGGATGGATTTGTTCCCGGAGTGGATCAGGGTGGCCACCGGCCAACCTTGGTCGACCATGGTGATCCAGAAAGCCACTTGCTCGGGGAGTGAGAGGTGGTCAAACTCGACGACGGCGAAGGCGAACTTCGCCACGCAGTTGTCGGCGATGTACGACTTCCGCCCGTCCGCCGTGGCGGCGCAGTTCCCTGACAGCGGATTGGGCCGGATCAGCGGCAGGCCTAGGAGAGCTCCGGCGTCAGCCCGGAGCCGGCGGATCCACTCCGCCGCGGGCAGGATATGCCGACGTTGCCACTCCAGCTTGAATGCCTCCCGTTCCATGATTTGGCTGTCGCCGATCTGGTCCGCGCCGCCGCGCAGGTTGGGAGGGTAGTTGGGGTAGACGGGGCCCATGCTGAGCAGGTCATCAGGCCCGTACAGAATGTCGATGACCGTGATGATGTCCTGGACGCCAGGCTCCCAGTCCAAGCGATATGGGGAGCGCTCCCACAGTTCTACGTCGTCCGCCTCGGGGAGCGCTTTGGCCAGGATGGCGGTGAGGGCCACCTTTCCGTCTCGGACGCGGGGCTGATGCACACGGGGCGACGGCCATAGACGCGAGGGCGCGCGGCCGCCCAGGCCAGTGCCGTCCATCATGCCCATATCGATCGCTGACAGGTCCGCGCCGTCGAGCTTGGCGTAGTGGAGGAGCGTGCCCAGGCCCGCTTTGGAGCGGCTGTTCTCCCAGGCACGCCGGATCTGTTCACGGTCATGGTGTCGCTCGGTAAGCGACCACTGGAGCGCCTCATCGAACGACAGGCCGCAGTTGCGGCAGGCGCTGAGGATCTGCCACCAGTCGGTGGTGGCGTCCGCCCGGCGCTGGTCGATGAGCCGCAGGACCTGGCGGGCAGTTTCGGGGGTGTCGGGTGCGTGTCTCATCGGCCCCCCCTGTGCGGGCGTCGCGCGCCGCACTTGTGCGCCTTGAGCCAGGTGTCCACGTCCTCGCTGGCGAACATCACGCGCCGGCCGATGCGGGTGGTCACAAGGTGCCCCGCCTTGACCTCACGCCACAGAGAGGTGCGGGAGAGGCCCGTGTCCTCGCCCAGTTCCTCGAAGGAGCTGCAACGTTTGCAGGGGGGCCTCACCTCCTGGTGTGGGCCATCAAAGTCATCGATGCCCATGCCGCAGGTGGCCAGGAGCGCGGCCACGGCGGGGCGGATGTTGTCAGGGATCTTCTTCATGCGGCACCTCCCGGCTCGATGGTCGGCAGAAGCCGCCAACACCGGCTCCCGGTGGCGCTGGTGGTGTCGCCCTGGGTGGGCGGCAGTAAGGCCAACCCCATACAGTTGCAGTGTCGGCAGGTACGGCGATTAGGTGCTGCCGTTTTCAGCCCGGTGCGTGCGGTGTGCTCGCCCTGGGGTCTTTCTGTTCGGTCGTGCTTCTCACCCATCGAGGCGCCCTTTCCCAGTTCCACGTGAGTTGCGCTCAGACGATCGTGCGGACATAGTCAGGGCGGACGATCAATAATCGCTATACTGGCCGAATCTGTAGCTGATAGACAGGTGATAGACAATGGTAGAAGGCATTCAGAGCAGCGTAGAGAATGCGAAAGGTATGCCATTGGGGGTCGACGCGGCGATTCGGCTGGACGCACGCCTGACCTCTCAACTGCGTGCATGGCAGGACTTCGTTGCCGCCGCACTTGAGGATGCGAATACTGCCCAACGCCCCGAGGTGTCCCTCGACCACGTGGTTCCGTGGCAACTCATCCGGTACTGGCCTGACTACGGCGAGTTCGTCGCCCAACTCGACTTCGCCCAAGGGATAGCCATCAGTGCCATATGTCTCACTGAGTCCCCCAAGCTGGCAAGCGAACTGGAGTTCTGCGAGAAAGCGCTGAAGCGGATCGAGTGGATGCCTTTCCTGGAGGGGCTTCCGGGCCCGCTCGCACCGAAGGACTTCTTCCGTGCCATCCGACGCACCATCCCATCGATTAGGCCGACTTGGGTTGCCATTGGGCAGTCTGGCGGGGCACTCATGGGGAGGGTGACGATCAGCACGTTTGCTCCATACGCGGGGGTCAGCGTGAGAACGCTAGCGCGCCTTAGAGACGTCGGCGTGCTGAAGAAGCGAGGCAAGAGAAAGGACGGTTACATCACGGCGCGGTCGGCGTTGCGCTACCATTGGGAGCGCCCGCGGCTGGTGGGAATCAGGAACGCGAAGCTCCGGGAGGTGGCAGTGCTGTGGCGGATGCTGTTCGCGCAGCCCTCGGCGGGGAAGGCACTGCCGCGCTACGACGCCCCCAATCGGGCGGCAGCGCTGGACTCGTGGCTACCGTGGAGTGGTTGCGAAGTGCCGGCGAAGCTCAGCGAACTTACCGATCCGCTCAGTGCCGACCAGCTCAAGCTCCTGCAGGGGCTGCTCTGGGCCCGGGCCCATAAGGGGGGCGCTGCGCGCGCCGAGCACGAGCTACTGGAGGCGAAACTGGTGGAGTTCGCGATTCACTGTGCGAAGGACGCTTCAGGCCCGCGCGATGGCGGCGATCTCGACAGGAGCTTTGTCAAGATCGTCGCCAATCTGCTGCCCCCATCAGCATCGTGTCCGCGATGCCAATGCCTCTTCATCACTCGGTTTGGCGAGGTGGTGGATCGCCGCCTGCCGTCGAGGTCCCAGGGAGGCCCCCGAGCAGCGCAAGAGCATTTCGATATCTCATCTGTGTCCAAACAGATCACACGGATTCAGGAACACACCGACGAGGTTGACCCTCGGGACCAGGCACGCCTTGCCGCCATCCATGATAGGCTCAGCAATGGCACCATCACGGCGCAGGATGCAATCACGCAGCTCGGGACCATCGTCCGGGGCAACGCTGAGTTGCTCGACGCCCTGCAAGGGGGGCCGTCAGTGGGGCCTGCCTTCGGCGATGTGGCCGACTTCTCCAACAGAAGCGCGCACGATGCCGATGGCGGCGGGAATGTCGGTTTCGAGGTCATGTTTGCACCATCTGGCACGGGTGATGTGCGTTGTCGCCAATGCGGGCACGCCGGTCGCCGGGTTGTCGATCCCGACGCGCTTGAGGGCTGCATGGTCTACTGGCGCACGCTGGCTGTAAAGCTAGCGTCCCTGGGCAAAGCAACGGGCATGACCGAAGATGACTTGCGCAAGCTCTGGGCCTGCCTCAATGCTGATGAAGGGGGTGGGCTGGGGACGAGAGCGTCGGGAGTGGACTTCCTCGATGTTGCCGCAGTTCTGCAGCGTAGCAGCCCCAACGCCAGACGGGCATGGCATCGCCTTGTCGCTCAGTTCGGGGAGAAGCGAGTCTGGCATGAGCTCTTGCCGGGGCTGATCGACGCCCAGGCTGCTGTGTTTACGACGGCGCAGCATCTGGCCGGCCATGCTGGGCTCGCGTACCGATTCGTCTTCCCACAGCTCTTCCAGTGGGCTGTAGCCCGGGCGATCGGCGACGTGCAGTGGCGGTACAATCTGTTGTTCGGGGACACCCCTGGGGCTGTCTTCCTGAGGAGCCGCCATCCGGCCGGCGATGTCCAGCCCCCGGGCGTTGTCGCGGTACCCTTCTCGCCCTTGGCGCCAGGGGGGCGTATCCCATTTCTTCCCGTTGTCGACCAGGAGCCCTGAGGCAGCCGGTGTCAGCAGGCGACGCAGTCCTAAAGCGGCTGGCACCGGCAGCGCGCGCGGTCGGCCTCGGCCTGGATGGTCGGCTGCCGGCTCCCCGCTATGGCCAAGCAACTCAGCTTCGGAAGCGAGAACTAAGTGTATTGTAACTATGTGCTATAAAGGTAATTCTGATGCAATTGTAACCACTTTTGTAACCACTGACTCCAAAGTGGCCGAAAAGGGACGGTCTTGGTGGGCAAGGCGGGGAGCTGCGTTGCCGCTGGGGAATCGCAGCCAAACGCCCGCGGGCCGGCCACGTACGGAATCCAGGTCAGTACTCACGGTTTCCCGCACAAAATGGCACATTCCAAGGCCAAACGGAGTCGTAACACTCTCTTGTACAAACAATAGCAGTAAGATTTTAGTGGTTACAAAAGTGGTTACAATTCGGCCCTTTGTACCCCGATATTTCGGGGTGTTTCGGGATGTTTCAAGAGAGGGGTGATTGAGGCGTAAGTGCCTGCCAGAGAGAGGGGAGAGGTGGTGCGCGCATCAGGACTCGAACCTGAGACCTCTACCGTGTGAAGGTAGCGTTCTAGCCAACTGAACTATGCGCGCACTAGAGGTTTTAGAACGGCGCTTAAGATAGAAGAAGCGGTTCGTATTGCAAGCCGGTCAAGGCACTATTTGACAGTCCGGGCGGCAGTCTTGGAGGGCACGGCTCATTCGGAGTTCGGCAGGCTTGTATTCGGGTTGAGCTGGTGACACGTTAGCGCGCTCATATTAGGTATATCCCGGCGGACCCCATGAACGACGGTATCGGCAGACTTCTGAACCAGCGTGAGATCGCGCGGCTGAGCAGCCTGGCGCTGGGTTCGCGTTTTACGGTGGAGGGGACGCTGTCCGGGGCGCATCGCAGTCCCTTGAAGGGCTTCAGTGTCGAGTTTGCCGATTACCGGCAGTACGTGCCGGGCGACGATCTACGGCACTTGGACTGGCGGGTGTACGGCCGCAACGAGCGGCTCTATGTGCGCCAGTATGAGGAGGAGTGCAACCTCCGAGTCTACCTGCTGGTGGACAGTTCGAAGTCGATGGCCTATACGCACAAAGGGGCGACGAAGTACGAGTGTGCGGCGAAGCTGGCGGGAGCGTTGGCGTACGTGACGGCGCACCAGCAGGACAGTGTGGGACTGACGATCTTCGACTCCGATATCCGGACGCAGATGGCGGCCCGAGGTGGCCTGGAACACCTGCGCATTCTGGCCAACCTGCTGGCGGACCATGAGCCGGCGGAGGAGACGAATGTTGCCATGACGCTGCACCGGTTGGCAGAGCGGGTGCGGCGCCGGGCGCTGGTGATCATACTGAGCGATCTATTTGACGACCTGGAGCGGATCCGCAACGCGCTGGCGCACTTTCGGCGACGGAAGCACGATGTGATTGTCTATCATGTGTTGGATCCTGCCGAGATCGAGTTTCCGTTCCGCGACATCGGCAACTTTCAGGATCTGGAGACGGGCGAGACGCTGATCACGAATCCGCGTGAGATTCGCGGTGCCTATCAGGAGGCCTTTGCGGAGTTTCTGTTCTCGTGTCAGCGCATCTGTGCCGGGCTGGACATCGAGTACGTGCTGGCGACCACCGACAAGGCAGTGGGCACGTTTGTGCAGGAGCATCTGAACCGGCGGCGGCGCGCGGGAAGGTAGAGCGCGGCCTCTGCGGAGGCCGCAGCCGGGTTGCGGAGAATCCGGCTGCCAGGGGCGGGGCGGTGGGGTGCCGCGCGCGCCGGGTGTTTATTTCTTGTGATGAGACGACGGGCGGTGTGATTAAGCATGCCGTTTTTTCTGGCCAACTGGTATCTGCTTTTCGGGCTGGCGGCCGCGGTGCCGGTAGCGCTGCATTTGCTGCACAAGCGCAAGCCGCAGCCGGTACCGTTCAGCACGTTACGTTTTCTGCAGGACGCGATTTCGAAGACTCGGCGGTCGCGCCACCTGACGAACTTTCTGACCCTGCTTATGCGGGTGTTGCTGATGCTGCTCTTGGCGGCGGCGTTTGCTCAGCCGCAGGTGCGGTTTGCCTCGTTTATCCCGCAGGGGCCGCGCACGGTGGTTATCATTCTGGACGGTTCTGCGAGCATGCGGTTTCGGGACGGCGAGGAGACCTGTTTTGAGCGGGCCAAGGGGTGGATCGAGAAGTTGGTCGGCTCGCTGAGCGAGGCCGACCGGGTGGCGTTGTTAGCGCCTGGGGTGCCGGAGCCGCGGGTAGCCTTTCCGCCGGTGTCGGATCATAAGAGTGTGTTACGGGCGCTGCGTGAGTTGGGTCCGGGTTACGGCAAAGCCAACCTGGCGGAGACTCTGTCGGACTTGGTGGGGCGGTTGGACGAGATCGGCAAGAGGTCGGTGGGCACCGAGGTGCATATATTCAGCGACTTTCAGGCCTCGGGTTGGGGCGAGAAAGAGGTGGCGGCAGTAGCGGCGCAGATGGCGGAGCGGCGGCTGGTGTTGTTTTTGAACCACGTGAAGCCGGCGGTGGCGGCCAATGCTGGGATTGCCAAGGCGGCCTTCTATCCGCCGGCGGTGTTGGGTGACGGCGAGTTTGAGGCGCGGGCGACGGTTCTGGCCTCGAACGAGTATCGGGGGGCCAACTCGCTGAAGCTCAGCGTGCAGAGCGGCGAGCAGAACCGGATCACCTTCGACCTGGTGCCTGGGCAGGTTCTGCGGCAGGGCATCGCGGGGCGGGCCACGGGCAGCGACACCGTGGTCATGGGGGAACTGGCGCTGGAGCCCGACGGCTTCAGCGAGGACAACGTCTACCGTTTCTGCCTGCCCCGGCTGCCGGGGATTCCGGTGTTACTGGTGGACGGTGGCGCGCGGGGCACGGAGGGGAAGCGGGACACGTTCTTCCTGCGCCATGCGATTCAGCCGCGGGGCA
>CAIZKT010000657.1:0-5117 GCA_903933565.1 uncultured Victivallales bacterium
GGAATGAGACGTGCCGACGCGGGTCCCATTCCGCTCCGGCCGGGACGCGCTGGATCGCCTGGAGGGCGGCCCTGCGTGGCCGCCGCGGCGCCGACGCAGCGGCGCCCTCCAACGCCCTTCGTCCGCCGCGGCGGACGAGGGGCGGAATGGGAAGCGCTTGGGGTCATACGAGGTTGCTGCAAGTCTCCTACAAGCAAACCCCTACGGAGCTGACTTGCGCCCGTCCGGCTCGGTGCTGCTTGACAGAGTGCGGTAGGCGGCCTACACTGCGCAACTTCAGCGCGAGGAGAATCGGTTCTTGGCCAACGGCAAACCCAACTTGACGGCGCGCAGTGTGCTGCTCGGGTTGCTGGCCGCCGCGCTGCTCGGCGCAACCTGCTACTTCAACGATTGCGTCATCCGGGCCGGCACGATGGTCTCCTCGCTGATGCCGGTAGCGGCCTATGGCGGCCTGCTCCTCTTCGTGCTGCTGATCAACCCGTTGCTGCGGCGCCTGCGTCCGCGCTGGGCCCTGGGCGGCAGCGAGACGGCGATCGTGCTGGCGCTGTTCCTGGTAGCCTGCGGCATCCCGGGCTGGGGTTTGGTGCAGCTCTTTCCCATGACCGTGATCATGCCGCATCACGACTCCCGGGTCACTCCAGGCTGGAAGGAAGAAGGCGTCCTGGACCTGGTGCCGCCGCAGATGTTGGCCGAGGTCGCCGACGACGAGAGCCGAGCCCTGGACGGCTATGTCACTGGCCTGGCCGAGGGCGACCGCCACATCAGCCTGCGGGATGTGCCCTGGCGGGCCTGGGTCCGCCCCTTCCGCTTCTGGGGGCCGCTGGTGGCAAGCATGCTGCTGGCGGTGCTGGGCCTGAGCGCGGTCTTCCACCGACAATGGGCCCAGCATGAGCAGCTTCCCTATCCCATTTGCGTCTTTGCCAATGCCCTGCTTCCCGACCGTGAAGGCCGCCTGAACCGCACCTTCTTCAGCCGCCTGTTCTGGTGCGGTTTCGGCTTCGCGTTTCTGTTGCGACTGAACAACTACCTCTGTTTCTGGCTGCCTGACGTGTTCATTCCGGTGCGTCTGAGTCTGGACTTCTCGGCTCTGGTGTCTTTGTTCCCGGTGGTGATCAAGGGCAAGGGCATGATGTTGTTCACGCCGCAGATCATCCTGGCGGTGGTCGGCCTGGCCTACTTCATCGGCTCCGACGTCTCGATCTCGATGTGGATTGGGCCCTACCTCTACTGCCTGATCGCGGGGGTATTCGCCGGCTACGGCCTCGAACTGCGGTCCGGCCGGATGATGGACCTGACCCTCGAACCGTTCATCTTTGCCGGGGGCTACTTCGGCGTCCTGCTGATGGTCCTCTACACCGGTCGGCGCTACTACCTCGGCGCCCTGCGTCGGGGGCTCTGGCTGCCGGCGCACGACGAGATTCCGGAGTACGCGGTGCTGGGCATGCGGCTGTTTCTGGCGGGGACAGTGCTGTTTGTATTGCAGCTCATGCGGCTTGGCCTGGACTGGTACGTGGCCATCCTCTACACCGGGATCGCCTTCATGATCTACGTCTCGGTGAGCCGCATCATCGCCGAGACCGGCGCCTTTCACGTCGGGACCTTCGTCTATCCCTGCGTCATGATCTGGGGCCTGATGGGGGCTGGCGCCCTGGGACCACGGACCCTGGTGACCCTATTCATGGTCTCGACCGTCCTCCTGGCCGCGCCCGGCTGGTGCCTGATGCCCTTTGCGGTCCAGGCTCTCAAGGTCGGCGACCTGGCTGGAGCCCGCCTGCCGGGACTGGTCAAGTGGGGCACGGTGGCGGTGTTGGTGACCCTGCTGCTGGCCGTGCCAGCTACGCTCTACTGGCAATACGACCGCGGCGGCAACACGCCGGGCTGGCCTCGCTCCTCGTCGCAGTACCCCCTGGCCAACACGGTGGCCATCTCGCAGAAGTTGAAGGCGCAGGACATGCTGGAGACCTCCCTGCGGGTGCATGGGCTCGAACGCCTGCGCCACCTGGCCCCCAGCGGTCCCCATCTCACCGCTTTTGGCATCGCGCTGGGGCTCTGCCTCATCGTCGCCTTTGGCCGCCTGCACTTCGCCCGCTGGCCGCTGCACCCGGTGATCTTCCTGTTCTTCGGGGGGCATCAGGGCATGCTCATGGCCTTCAGCTTCGGCCTGGGCTGGGTGATCAAAGCCGCCATCAGCAAGTATGGCGGCGCCAACAACTACCAGGCCTGCAAACCCGCCATGGTAGGCCTGATCGCCGGCGATATGCTCGGGCAGTTCCTCCCCATGCTCATCGGCGTCCTCTACTGGTTCGTCACCGGCCGCCCACCCAGCGCTCGCTGAACCGCGTGACCTGGGAGCGGCGGTGGTTGCAGTGGACTGCGGGCGCCCCAGGTGCAAGGAGGTCAGGCCATGAGTGCAGAGCGACCGTTGAGACCGGTGCCACGGCCATCGCTGCGCCGCATGCCGATGTACCTGCGCTACCTGCTGGGGTTGCAGAAGACGGGGGTGGAGTGGGTCTCGTGCTCCTACCTGGCCGAGCGTCTGCGGATGGACCCGACGCTGGTGCGCAAAGATCTGGCGCTGACCGGGATCACCGGCAAGCCGAGGGTCGGCTTCCATCTCACCGACCTGATCGCGGCGCTGGAGCATTTCATCGGCTGGGACAACCTGGCGGACGCCTTTCTGGCGGGGATTGGGAATCTGGGGTCGGCGCTGCTGGGGTACGAGGGGTTTGGGCAGCACGGGTTGAACATCGTGGCCGGTTTCGACGTCGATCCGGCGAAGGTGGGGACGGAGATTCAGGGGCGGCAGATTCTTCACATCGACACCTTGCCCGCCCTGGCGCGGCGCCTGCGCATTGGCATGGGGATCATCACGGTGGGGGTGCGCGCGGCTCAACCGGTGGCAGAGTTGATGGTGGCTGGCGGCATTCGGGCGATCTGGAACTTTGCGCCGGTGCGGCTGGAGGTGCCCGATAGCGTGATCGTCGAGAACGAGGACCTGGCGGCGACCCTGGCGGTGCTGTCGCGGCGCCTGGCGAAGGCCTGACGGCGGCGCGCCCGGCCCGCGTTCACTTTCCGAACAGCCCTGGCAGCCAGGTGGTGACAGCGGGCACGTAGGTGATCAGCAACACGCCGACGAGCCGCACGGCCATCATGGGCAGGGTGGCGTGAGCCACCTGCATGACCGGCTTGCCAAAGCGGTAGGAGGAGAGGAACAGGTTCAGCCCGACCGGTGGGGTGAGGTAGCCCAGTTCGAGGTTGGCGAGGAAGATGACGCCGAGATGAACCGGGTGGATACCGAACACGGCCGCCATCGGTACGATCAGCGGCACCACCACCACCGTCGCCGAAAAGATGTCCATGAGGCAGCCGACGACAATCAGCAGGAGATTGAGGGCGAGCAGGAAGAGAAACCGCGAGGAGATCGCCGTGCTGATCCAGGTGGCGGCGTGGTCGGGAACGTGCTCGGTGATCAGGTAATTCGTGAAGCCCATGGCGGTGCCGAGGATCAACAGCACCCCGCCGACCAGCAGGCCGCACTCGACCGTCACCTTGGGCAGGCTGGAGGTGAACTTCAGTTCGCGATGGATCAGCGCCTGGGTGACGAAGGCATAGCAGGCCGTGGCGGCGGCGGCAGGCACCGGCAGGGCGATGCCACCGAAGATCAGGACCAGCGGAATCACCGGCAGAGCGAGTTCCCACTTGGCCGCCCAGGTGGCTTGCCAGGCTTCGCTCAGATGGAAACGGCGCTCCTCGGCCGACAGCGTGGGGCCCTTCCAGATACCATAGGCGATCGTGAGGCCGACCATCAGCAGGCCAGGCAACAACCCGCCCAGGAACATGTCATCCATGCTCACCTGGCCGACAATCGAGTAGATGATCAGGGGCAGGCAGGGCGGAAAGAGAATGCCCAGAGCCCCGGCGCTGGTGATCAGCCCGAGCGCGGTTTGTTCGTCGTAGCGCGCCGCCAGCAGCACCGGCATCAGCAGCCCACCCAGCGCCAGGATGGTGACCCCCGAGCCGCCGGTGAAGGTGGTGAAGAAGGCGCACGCCAGAGCCACAACGATGGCGGGACCGCCCCGAATGAACCCGGTCCAGGCACTGAAGAAGCGCACCAGGCGCGCAGAAGCCCGGCTCTCCGCCAGCAGATAGCCAGCCAGGGTGAACAGCGGCAGGGTCGCCAGCAGGGGATTCGTTACCTGGTCATAGTGATCCAGGGTGAGGGAGAAGAGCGGATCGCCCTGACCCCAGAAGAGGATGAGCGCGGTTCCACCGAGGGTGACGAAGATCGGCGCCCCCGCCAGCGTGGCCGCCAGGAGCAGTCCCAGAAACGGCCAGACCAGCCGCGCCGGGGCCAACGGCCCACAGGCAGCGAACCCCAGAATGCCAGCCGCCGCCGCGCCGGCGACCAGACGCCAGGTCCAGGTGCTGCCGGATTGCCACAGCAGCCGCAGTGCAATCACGCCAAATCCCAGCGGCAGAAAGACTTGAGCCCACCAGATCGGGATCCCGAGCGCCATCTTGAGCCCGGCCTCACGTTCCTGTCCGACAAACTGCACCGCCGCCGCCGCGAGACACAGCGTGATGGCGCCGGCCACGATGCCGCTGCCGAGCTGTGCCCAGCGCTTGGCTTTGGCGGGCAGAAACGGCGCAACGCTCGACATCGCCAGCAAACGGGTTTCCCGCGCCGCGACCATGCCGCCCAACATGCCGACGATGAGCGAGAGATGCCGGATAAAGCTCTCGGCGCCAGGCACCCGGATGGGGAGCTTCAGCTTCTGCCAGAAACCGAGGTCGGCCACGCCCAGCAGAATCATCAGCGCCAGAGCCAGCACCAGCAGGCCGTTCTCGCCGCGGTGCAGCCACCTGAGCACGGCGGGTTTCTGGCTTGTGGATGGCACGCTTGGCAACTCGCTCATCGGCTTCCTTCAGGACTAACTCGGTGGACTGCCTGCGGCCTCGCGGGCAGTGGCCGCCCGGCGGCGGCCGCTCCAACTAACTCGGTGGACTGCCCGCGGCCTCGCGGGCAGTGGCCGCCCGGCGGCGGCCGCTCCAACTATCGCAGTGGACCGCCCGCGGCCTCGCGGGCAGTGGCCGCCCGGCGGCGGCCGCTCCAACTA
>CAIZKT010000658.1:0-5224 GCA_903933565.1 uncultured Victivallales bacterium
GGACAAGGGGGGTGTTGGGGGGCGAAGGGGAAGAGGTAGGTGGTAGGTGGTCGGTGGATCGCCAAGGGGAGTTTCCACCGCGAAGGTCGCGAAGGTGCGCGAGGGAGGCGGGGAAGGTTTTAGGTGGTAGGTGGTAGGTGGTAGGTGTCCACTGGGGCGAGACGGATTTGTTCAACGCCCAACGCGCGTTGGATGTTGGGCGTTGGGTGGTCCTCGGCGGGAGCATCGCCCTCACGGTGCATCGCCTGGCCAGAAGTGGGAGGGCGAACCTCCCGGTGAGCCGCCCGGGAGAGGCGACAGTACACGTGTGCGGCTCGGAGGGAGCCTCGCCCATTCGTCCACCGTAATCGTCGCCGTAGTCGTCCACCGGTAGCAGATGCGTGGCGGAAGGGATCGCCGGGGTCGTTGTCTTGATCGTTGTCGACGAAGATTGCGACAAAGATCGGTACAACGTTACGGCTCTGCCGCGGCGCCTATGATACAAGACTCCTATGCTCCACGGCCAGCCGTCGGCAGCAGCCGGTGGTTCGCGTGAATCCTCTCTCTTCAAAGAGCACGCCAAGAACATAACCGATCAACGGATTACGCGGCAATCAAATGTCACAACAGACCCCCTGGTCGTGCAGGTTTTCTCTCGCGGAGACGCGGAGGCGCGGAGGCAACATCAACTTCCTCCGCGCCTCCGCGAGAAAAAAAGTAGCGACACTCGGTGTTTTTGGGTTGGGTGTTGGAATGATGCTTGCCGCAATCGAAAGCCACCGTGAACCGATATGCCTTTTTTTGCGCGAACGATGGAGACAACGCTGGCGTCGCCGGCCGTAGCGGCGGGCAGTTCCGTGCCCGCCGCATGACACGCGACTGGCGCCGGGGCTGATGACACGCGCCGCCGGCATGGGACTGCCGGCGGCTACTCTCCCCGGGCGATAGCTGTTCCGTCATTAGACAAGGGCGGGGCGCCGGGGGCGGGGAAGGTGGTAGGCGTTGTTCTAACACCTAACACCTAGCACCTAACACCTAGCACCTAGCACCTGAACCCTGAACCCTGCCGCCTCGTCCTGCCCCTGCTTCCCAACGCTTACCCGTTCTTCCGTGCGCCGCCCTGGAGCCCTGTGACCAAGCCGAGTTCGTAGGGGCCCAGCACGCCGCCGCAAGCCGTGGCCGCGGATGTTGCGGCTGGCCGCAGCGGACGCACGGCGCACCCGGTGGCGGCATGCAGCGTCACCGGTTCCTGGCGCAGGTTGGAGACCAGCAGTGTGTCGTCATCGGTAAACGTTTCGGCGCTGACCTGGTTCCAGCCCGCACCTGTGAGTGGCCAGGCGCGCAGCGGGGCGGCGGCTGGCACCACACCCGCGCTCCAGCCGCGTCCGAGTTCCAGCGGATTGGGCAGGTCAAAGGCGAACGCCATCTGGCGGGTCCAGACTTTCTCCTCCGCCACGTGGAAGAGCCAGTGTACCAGGCCGGCGCCCCGGTCCGCTTCGTAGCTGAAGGCGCCTTCGTTCAGGAAGGTCAGGCGCGTGCCGGTGGTTGTCACGGCAGCCAGGTAGTTCGGGCTGGCAATACGATCCTCGCGGGTTTCGCTCTCCACGTTGGGGTTGAAGCGGTAGAGGTGCGCCAGCGGGGCACCGACGTGCCACGCGAGGCTGAGCTTGTCGGCCCAGCGGTTGCCGACGTCGAAGTCGCGTCCCGGGGCATAGCGCACGCGTACCGAGACTTGCGCGGCCTGCTCATGCAGGAGCAGCGCGACTTCCACGGTGCCGGCGCCGGCGGTGCGGTTCATGTAGATGGCGTCAATGGCGAGGAACGGGCCGGTCCGCCGGGCTTCGGTGCGTAGCGGGGCATAGTTGCCGAAACGGCTGTCGGTCGGCAGGCAGGTGGCACGGCGGCCGGCCTGTTCCACGACCAGTTCGCCGTGATCGCTCAGCGAGACCTTCCAGGCGCCGCAGGTGGCGGGGAGGGTGGCAGCTGTCCAGTCAGGCGCCACTGGCGTGGCGGCGCTGGCCTGCCAGGCCGGGAATGGCCCGGCGGCCAGAGCTTCGCCGCACCAGGTGGGGAGCGCTGCACCGGTGTAGCGATCAGCGTGCGCCACGCGGGCATACGGCAGCTCCACGCCACAGGCGTTGAAGAGCAGGGGCGAACCGGCTGCCGGGATCAGGCGGCGCTGGAGCTCGTGCAGAGCGTGCGTGAGGCGCGTGCGCCGGCCGGCGAGTTCGTCGGTGAGCGTTTCGCGGGTGTAGGGGGGCGGGTCGTTGGGGTTGGGGGCGTGGAACTCGCCGCGCCGCTGCCCCTGGCAGATCATGGCATCGTGGGCTTCCTGCAGGCAGAGCTCGGGGAGTTGCGCTTCCAGCGACGGACGCAGTTCGGCCCAGCGCCCGGTGGCCCAGGCGAGGAACTGCGTCTGGCGGTAGAGCGTGCTGCGGGTGAAGATGGTCTCGTACTGGCTGAAGGCGTTGACGTTGGTTTCGTCGCCATAGAAGATGCTGGCGGAGATGTGGTAGTCATCGGCCATATAGGTGCGGGGGGGCGCGTCGGGCGAGGCAATGGCGGCGATGCGCTCGCGGGCCAGTTCGAACGTCCCCCAGACCGGGGCATATTGGTGGGCCCGGATCATCTGCACGCGGAACGGTACAAATCCCAAATCCATGAGGTTCAGGTATTCGATGCTGCCACCGGCCGCGCCGTAGGTGTGGTGCACCAGCGGCAGGTCCAGAAAGTAGTTGCACCCCTTGCCGGCCAGGGCCGGGTTGCGCACGGCGATGGCCGGCACGCCGCTGCCGGCGGGGGATTGCCAGCGGATGTCGCTACGCTCTTCGGCGGGCGCGCGGCCGCGGTTCTGCGCGACATGCATGGCGCCGCGGTAGCCGAAGTGGGCGAGCAGCTCCGGGAGCTGTGGCGTCAGCGAGCACTCCTGGGCGGCATAGACTTCCGGGACGCGGCCGAACACGTTGCGGAAGGTCTCCTGGCCCACGCGGAATTGCCAGTATTGCATCAGCAGCGGGGAAAGGAGCGCGAATGGCAGGGTTTCTGTACCGTTGAGCAGATCCACCTTGCCGGCGTCCCAGAGTTCGCCGAGCCGCTTGGTCAGGATCGGGAAGCGCGCATGCAGATTGCGCCAGCACCCGGCGCCGGCCTCGAGGCTAACCCGATAGTCCTGGTGGGCGATGAAGTCGAGGTAGGTCTCTATGTAGCGGCGCGAATGCTCCGGCCATTCCAGCTCGAACCAGCCGGCGCGGTCCAGCAGGATCCCCATGTGCGGGCATTCGCAGAAGTGCATGGCCACCTGGCTATGTGCGGCGCGCAGCTTCGCCAGCGCCTGGAAGGCCTGCTGCAGGCCGGCGCGGGCCGCGGCGGCATCCTGCAGCAGCCACGCTTGCACGGCGTGCAGATAGTGCGCATCCGCACCCTGCACTTCGTGACGGGAGGCACCGCGCAACTCCAGGAACCACTGCAGGAAGAGACGCTGGAGACCGTACGCCTGGCAATCCAGCCGTAGGGCCGCCAAGTCGGGCGTGGGTTCGCTAATGGTCTGCGCCGCGCGGACACCGGCCTCGGCCAGCAGGTGACGCAGGATCTCGGCGCCCACGAGCAGGCGGCGCTCGGGCCAGTCGCCGTTCCAGGCCGCCAGCAGCGCAAAGAGCTCGAACGCCACGGAAACACGGCCGGACGTGGCCTGCACGGCCGGGAACTCGCCCAGTCGCCACCCCGCCACGCCATCACGGTAGCGGTCGTAGCGCAGCGGTTCGACAATGCCACGCGGATAGAAGAAGTGCCCGGCCGGGGTTTCCAGCAGGTTCTTCTCCGGCAGCAGGTCGGCGGCCAGCACACCCGCCGCAGCGCGCGGGCGGATGTAGAGCCCTGGTGCGGTGCCGGCGGGGATCAGGTCCGAAGCCTGGCGGCAGGTGGTGATCAGGAAGTCGCCTAGTTGCGTGGTGCCGTTCCAGCCATTTTCCCATTCGGGGATGACGCCGGTGGCGGCGTACAGGGATGGATCGAAGAGCACGCCATAGCCGTCCAGCCAGCCATACATGTGTTCCCAGCAGATGGTCGGGCGTTCCTCGCGGAAATCCGTGGTCTTCGGGAAAATATAGCGGATGCGTTGTACCATGGGGGTCTCCGCGCCTATGCCAGGCGCTATGGCTGCGTAGTTGTGGGCGGGTCTTGCCGCGGGTTGGCCCATTGCAGCAACTCCTGGGCGCGCTGCGAGGTGATGATCTCGATCACGGTTTCATCGCCAGTGGGGCGCGGCGGTTCGTTGGTGGCGGAGGCCGCCACATAGGCCATGTCCGGCGGGGGGGCGATGACATCGTCCGCGGTATGCGGTATGGCATCGGGGCCAGCCGACCAGAGGGTAATGGTGCCGTTGGTTTCGCTGTAATTGTAGCGGCGTCGCCAGAGATCGGGTGGAACCTGCTTGAGGTAGGGGCCGCGCCAGTTGGTCACACCCGGATTCAGCGCCAGTGCCCAAAGCCCCTCGTGTTCGGTCGGGTAGCGGCCGCAATCGCGGCGGAAACACTCCAGCTTGGTACGCATGACCCCCAGACTTTGCAGGGTGCGGGCATCATGGGTGAGGCTGAGCGGGAGCCCACCGGTCTTGCGCAACATGTAATCGAGCGGTAGCAGCACGCCCAACACCACGAATGAGATAATGGCCAGGGTGCGGCGCATTCGGCGCGTGGCCAGCAGGTTCCCCCCCCGCTGCATGCGCCATAGGCGATCGCGTCGTTCCCGGCTGAGGCGGATGCAGCGGTCGCGCATGGCCGTCACGTTTTTACGTGCGGCCGCTGGGATCAGTATGATCTGGCCGCAGGCCGGGCATTTGCCTTTATCCTGCCGGGCAAAGACATGTCGGCAGTGGGGGCAGCGCAGGCGGATCGTGGGGTCGCGTTGCAGTTGTAGGTCACTAATTGGCACAGGGAAAGAATAGGGGGTGGCGTTGGGGGGTGTCGAGCCTGAAGATTGTCCCCCGTGCGGCGGGAGTTGGAAGATTTGGAAAGCTGGAAGATTGGGAACCCCCGCGCCAGAATGGTCGATTTGCACCTGCGGTCGGTAATATAGCCCTCCGTGGTAGGATGGCGTACACGCTGCTTGCGGGCCGGGGCTACTGACAGCAGCCAAGGCCATGGGATATCTTTAGTCTTAATCTCAGGTCTTACTCTCCAGTCTTAATCTGTCCAGCGGCAAGACAAAGACCAAAGATTAAGACCTGAGATTAAGACCCCGGCAGTCC
>CAIZKT010000659.1:0-1655 GCA_903933565.1 uncultured Victivallales bacterium
CGCCGCGCCCGGCGCGCCGCCGCCGCTGGCCGCCACCCCACCGGCGCCGCCCGCCACCCCACCGGCGCCGCCCGCGCTACCCAAGGAGTCTGACTTCTACTTCCTCAACCCGTCGTCGGGGGACCCCTACCTGACGACCGTGAGTCCCCGCCAGGAGGCGCCGCGCTTCGAGGTCAGCGAGGTCCGTACCGACCTCGTGCCGCGGCTCGACCTGGCCCCCGGCCCCTTCGATGTGTTCTCGGTTCGGCGCGACTTCCCGATCCTGCAGGAGCGCGTCCACGGCAACAAACCCCTGGTGTGGCTCGACAATGCGGCGACCACCCAGAAGCCGCAGTGTGTCATCGACCGGCTCTCGCACTTCTACGAGCACGAAAACTCGAACGTGCATCGTGCGGCCCACACCCTGGCCTCACGCTCGACGGATGCCTATGAGGGAGCGCGCGAGAAAGTACGGCGCTTCCTCAACGCCTCCTCGGTACGCGACATCGTCTTCGTGCGCGGCGCGACCGAGGCCATCAACCTGGTGGCGCAGAGCTGGGGACGGCGCCACGTCGGCGCCGGTGACGAGATCGTCATCACCTGGCTCGAGCACCACTCCAACATCGTCCCCTGGCAGCAGCTTGCCGCCGAGAAGGGGGCGAGGTTGCGCGTGGCGCCGATCGATGACCGCGGCCAGGTCCGGCTCGACGAGTACGAGAAGCTGCTCAACCCCCGCACGCGCCTCGTCTCCCTCACCCACGTCTCCAACGCCTTGGGGACGATCAACCCGGTGCAGGAGATGGTCGCCATGGCCCACCGCTATGGGGCCCGCGTGCTGGTCGATGGCGCCCAGGCCGTCTCCCATCTCCGGGTCGACGTCCAGGACCTCGGGCCGGACTTCTATGCGTTCTCTGGACATAAGGTCTTTGGGCCGACTGGGATCGGGGTCTTGTATGGCCGCGCTGAGCTGCTCGACACTATGCCACCGTGGCAGGGCGGCGGTAACATGATCGCCGATGTCACCTTCGAGCGCACCGTCTACCAGCCCGCGCCGGCACGCTTCGAGGCCGGCACCGGGAGTCTCGCCGACGCGGTTGGGCTTGGGGCCGCCCTTGACTACCTTGCCCGCATCGGCATGGAGAACGTGACGCGGCACGAGCAGGAACTCCTGGTCTATGCCACCCAGGGACTGAGCTGCGTTCCCGGGCTGCGGCTCATCGGCAGCGCTCGAGAGAAGGCCGGCGTCCTCTCCTTCGTCCTCGACGGCTTCCGCTCCGAGGACGTCGGCGCCGCCCTCGACCGCGAGGGCATCGCGGTGCGCTCTGGACACCACTGCGCCCAACCGGCACTCCGCCACTTCGGCCTCGAATCCAGCGTGCGCCCTTCTCTCGCATTGTACAACACGCAGGGGGACATCGATGCCCTGGTGACCGCCCTCATGAGGCTGCACAGCGGCCAGACCAATCTGCGGCCGCAGTACCGTTGAGAGTGGTTCGTACTCCCGCGCTTCCCCCGACCCGCCCTGGGCCGAGGGGAGCGCGGTTTTTCGACCTATGCACTAACCTGCCTTAGGGGGGTATCCACTTGGAGCAACCGACCGTCACAGGTAGCGTAGGGAGGTTGGACACGGGCGCAAGTCAGCTCCGTAGGGGTTCGCTTGTCTGAGAACCGCAGAG
>CAIZKT010000660.1:0-3120 GCA_903933565.1 uncultured Victivallales bacterium
CTCTCTTATTGCACAGGTCGCAAAAAAGGCTGATTTGCCCAATAGTGAAATCTGTCTGGAGCGCTGAAGGCGCGGCCTTGGGCGCCCAGGGCTAACGCCCCATGAACGCTAAGAGTGTCACGCTGAGACCTTCGCACCGGGCAACAAGCGCAGGGTGACGATGGCAGCGGGGGCCAGGGTCACCTCGGCGCCGCCGTCCCGCGCACAGGCATTGCCGGCCGCCGGCTCTTCAGCGAGGGTGACGGACTCCGCCGCTGCGAGGGGTCGGTCAGGCAGCTCGATACGGGTGTGGAGCGTCTCCGGGGTGGGATTCCACAGGCGCAGCATTAGGCCGCGGCCGTCCTCCGCCTGCTTGAATGCCAGCATCTGCACCGCCGGTTGCGAGATCCGCAGAAACCCGCCCAGCGCTGGCAGGGCGCCATCGCCAAGGGGCCCGCCACGGCGGGAGAACACGGCCTGCAACGGCGTCACCGCCGCCGCCCCAAACCCGGCGCAAACCGCCGCCGCCCCTGGCGCGGGCAAGAAGCGGTAGCGAAACAGCAGCGGACCACTCTGGGAGACGGAGAAGTTGGTACCGAGGTTGTTGTAGGTGACGCAGGAGTAGATGGCCCCGCCCCTCGGTTCGTCAGCAGGTTGCGGCGGCAGGTCCAGCGCCGGCGGGCAGAGGCACGAGTGAGCGGGTGACACCCGCGGCGACCAGAGGCGCCCGAGGCTGACCACGGGCGCGTCCAGGCTGCTCCACAGGACGCCTGCGGCCCCCTCGGCGAGATGAACCCAATTCTGCACCGTAAGCCGGTTCAGGAAGGCCCCGGGCAGGCGGTCCGTCGCTGGATCGTAGGCGCACAGCGGCGTCTCGCAGGTGAAGCGCCCGGCGGGCAGAGCGAAGGGGAACGCCAGGGAGGCCTGCAGCAACGGCGTCGGATCCTTCAGCAACGCCACGGAGAGATCGATCTGCGGCTCGTCGGCCCAGAGCGCGAGGGTCAGTTCCACCTGCGGATGGCCGTGAACCGTGAAGCGGCTGCGCAAGGCCACGCCGAGGGGTCCGCACCAGGCAGTCTCCACACCCAGGCACTGTGGGCGGTGTTCGGCGCCGTTGGGCTCCTGCACCACCAGCGCCCCGAACGGGTGCGGCGCCTGGCGGTCGATCCACTCGCGGCCATCGGCTTTCCCAAGCAGGCTGCGCACAAAGCCCGTCGTCGCGTCCAGCTCGACCCGCCAGTGTCGGTTTTCGATCACCGTGCCGCGGAGCTGTACTGCATTCGTGAAGACCGGCGGCTCGACGCAGGGCGCCAAGCGGTAGGTCCGATAGCCCAGGCCGGGCACGGGGCCGGCCTGGAAGCAGAGGCTGCGCTTCATCCCCTGCGGCGACTCGAAGAAGCCATAGCGGCGGTCCCCGGAGCCAAGCCCCAGGCGCTGTGCCGCATAGGGCTCCGGCCCCAGGGGTGAGTCCAGCTCGATGATCTGGTATGGCACCGTGGCGCCAGTGGTCACATCCACCAGGTTGAACCGGCCCTCCACCAGCTCCGGCGGCGGATGCACCGGCCAGCGTGTATTGAGGATGACGCCGCGCAGGTGCCCAACGCCGGCGGGGTCGTGGTCGGGCGGAACCCGCACCATGTCGCTGCCAGCATTGTCGATCTCGCGCAGCGGGGTGGACACCATCCCGGTGCGCTCGTGCGGCAACGAATTGAATACCACCAGGTGAATATCGGCGGTCTCGAAGCGGATCGCATCGGCGAGGCGGGCCATGGCTTTACGGGCCACGTCGTGAGCCCAGGTGAGGCCACGCCAGGCACGTATGGCTTTCTCCAATTCCGACGCGGTGCAGGTTGGCCCGCACGGCAGATGGTGGCCCCAGGTATGCTCGTCGTGCAGGAGCACATCCCGCCAGGCGTCCGCAATGGTTTCCGCTGGATAGGGATGGTCCAGACGCAGGGCCGCCGCCGCCGCCAGCGCCTCGGCGGCAGGCAGGTCGGCATGGGTACGGCGGTTCGCCGCCGTGGCGGCCGCCGTCGAGGTGGCGCCGACCGGATAATCCTGGCCGGGCACATCGCCCCGCCGCACCGGCAGGGCCGCCAGATCGCACTGGCCGACAAAGTCCGCCAGGAAGCGGGCGTTGGTGCTGCATACCAGGCGCGGCCAGGCCCAGGTCCGGTTCCAGTCGCGGATGGTGTCGGCATAGTCGCCGATGTAGGGTGAGTTGTCCCGCGCTCCGCCCGACACCGGCCAGCGCAACACCTCGTGCGGGTAGCCCTGGCTCTCCAGTTCAAGCAGGCGCTTGGGCAGGCCGGGCAGCGTGCCGCGGCAGTCTCCGCCGCAACCCCGGTTGCCGCACCAGAAAAGCAGCCGTTGGCCCGACGGCGACTCCCACCAGAAGGCCCCCGGCACGCCCTTGCGGCCAAACACGGCTTCCTCGTCCCAGAACGACGGCAGATTGCGCCCGCCCCAGCCGTAATACAGCGGCAACCCGGGGCAGATGAGCCGGACTCCGGCGCCAGCCAGGACCTCGCTCAGACCCCAGGCAAACCCAGGAATGTCATTGTGCTCGGCCGAGACTATCGGAATGCCGTACTCACGCCTGAGCTTGAAGGCAGGATAGAGGGCGCGCACCAAGGTCTCATGGCCGCACAGCTCGGTGGTCAGGTTGCCGTAGAGCGCGGTCAGCTCGAACTGACCACGCCGCAACAGCTCGATCAACCGCGCCGCGCGCCGCGGCGGCCCCCGACGCAGAGCGTGCTCCAGCGACCAGGCCTGCTCGATCACCAGACGGAAGCGCGCCGCATCGGGGTAGCGCCGCGTGTCGCCGGCCATCTCGATGGCCTGGTCAAGCCAGGTATCCTGCTCCGCCAGAACCCGCGACGGCAGGCTGGTGTAGCCCAGATCGTGATGCGACAACTGCACCACGTGAACCGTCCAGTGGCGCGCTCGCGGCACCCTCAGGACCCGCCTCTCCCCTGCCCCGCCAGCCTCCACCAGTTGCACCGCCAGCTCGTCACCGGCCCGGACTTCGGGAATGAATACGTCATGCCACGACTCGCCCCCGGACACCTCGCCCAAAGCCACCTCCCACGAGCTCGTTCCAAGGCTGAACCGAACCCTGGTCCGGGTCGGCGGGCCCTC
>CAIZKT010000661.1:0-6015 GCA_903933565.1 uncultured Victivallales bacterium
CCCTGCTTGACCGAAAGAGGTGGAATCGCTATGTTCGGAGCGTGAAATCCATACTTTCGGAGTAACCACTCAGGTTACAACTCAGGTGCATTTCCTTGCCCCAACGGGGTTGCGTCTTGGCACCCTGACCCAACCCCGTTGGGGCAGGATACGCGGTTGCACCTGAGCCGTTTTGTCCGCAACCCGAGGGGATCGCCCATGTTCGAGGCCTCAAGACTGGAACTGACGGGTTCACCGTCGGATTCGGTGTCTGCCCGGGTCGCCCGAGTTGCGGGTTTCGGCTCGCGAGCTTTCTCCATCTGCCTTCTGCTGCTCACGGGCTTGCTCCTGACCCCCGGCCTGGCGGCTCAGGATTTCCGCAGTCGGCTGAAGGGGCTAGTGTTCGAGACCGAGGACTGGTCCGAGCCCAAGGATGCCTGGGTCAAGGACAAGTTCCTGGCCGACAAGTGGTGCCTGTGGACCACCGAGGAGAACGTGATCCAGAAGCGTTCTGGCGGGCAGTCGCTCAAGTCGCCGGAGGTCAAGGCTGACCGCGCCACGCCGGCCGAGGGCGCCACGCCGCTGCACACCCGCATCACCGGCATCCCGGCAGGGCTCTACCAAGTCTGGATGAACAACCCGATCCGCAGCATCGCGCTCTCGTTCGACGGTCAGGCCTGGACCAAGATCACGCCGCCCAGCGGCGAGATTGACCTGGGCCTGCGTCAGATCGTTGATGGCAGCTTCGAACTGTGGGTAGACGACCGCTACGCCTCGCCCGAAAATGCGGGTTCGTGCTACTACGACTACCTGCGCTTCGAGCCGCTGGCCGCGATCGAGTTCAGCCGGATGACCGCATTCACGCTGGCGGATGGGCAAACCCAGCTCACCTGGGTGACGAACCGGCCGCTGCCCACGGGCACGGTTGCCTTCGGACCGGGCGAGGCGCGGACCCAGTCTGTGGCCTCGGAGGCCAAGGGCAGGCGTAACCACGCCGTGGTTCTGTCGGCGCTCGAGTCCGGCCGGGCCTACAGCGCCCAGGTCCAGGTCGGCGGCCAGACGGGAGCGCAGATCGTCTCGCCGGTGCTGCGCTTCAGCGCTGGGGCGCGGCCGGTGCCGCCGCGGTCGAAGGCGCAACGGATTCCTCTGAGTGTGGCGGAGCCGACTGCGGCCGGGCGCCGGGTTTGGCCGGTCACCTCGGGCGTACCGTTTGCCCAAGGCGAGCTGGCCAGCGCCGCCGACGTGCGCCTGTTCGACGCCGCCGGACTGGGGGTACCGCTGCAGCGCGAGGTCCTGGCCCGCTGGCCCGACGGCAGCGTGCGCTGGCTCCTGCTCGACTTCCAGACCGCCACCCGGACGGAGGCGCCGAGCGCGCTCACCCTCGAGGTCCGCCCTGGTGATCCGGCGGAGGCGCCGGGCGTCTCCCTGCTCCGCCAGGACGCCAACGGCATCACCCTCGACTCGGGCGCCGTGCGCCTGGAACTCAGCCGGGAGAGCTTTGCCCTGTTCGATCGCGTCGTCGCGGACCGCAACGGCGACGGCAGGTACGAGGCCACGGAGTTGGTCACGGGTGCGCCCGTGCTGGGCAATGCCTGGCTCGATGACGCGGCCGGCAAGCGCTTCACTCCTGGCAAGCCGGACCTGCTGGCGGTCGAGACAGACGGGCCGCAGCGCGCCACGGTGCGGGTCGAGGGCGACTTCGTGGCCGCCGACGGCGCCAGGCTCTTCCGCTACCGGGCCCGCTTCACCGTCTGGCGCGGCCAGCGCCTGGTCCGGCTGCAGTGGACGCTCGGGAACAACCGCAGCGCGGACGAGTTCACCCCGCTCACGGCGGCGGGCGTCCGCCTGCCGGTCGCCGCCGCGGACGGTCTGACCGCCTGCCTGGCGGACGGTCGCGTCGTGCCGATCAGCGCGCCGGATGACCTCGCCGTGTTTCAGGACTACGACAACCGCTGCCGTCAGCGCGTCAAAGGGGTGGACACCACGACCGAGCACGACCCTGGACTGGCCGTGCTGAAGAGCGGGCCGAGCGTCGTCAGCGCCCTGGTGCGCGACTTTTGGCAGACCTACCCCAAGGGCCTGTCGGTCAGCCCTGCCGGCCTGGAGTTCCAGCTCTTGCCCGCTCTGCCCGCGGATCAGTACTCGCGGCCCGAGGACCGCACCGACACCGCCGAGATCGAGCTGTACTACTGGTGCCGCGACGGCAAGTACCTGATCAAACGCGGACTCGAGTACGCGGCGGAGATCCTGGTGCGTTTCGACGCGGGCGAGATGCCGGACGCCGCGGTGTTGGCCGCGCATCTGCAGGAGCCGCTGGTTGCCGTGACGACGCCCGAGGTCTACTGCCGCTCCGGCGCCTTCTGGCGGGTGGCGCCGCGCGTCGACGGCGAGTTCCCCGAGTACTGGGCCGGGTTCGACGAATCCTTCCGCAACCTCCAGGCTTCGCGCCAGAAGCTGCGCGAGTACGGCTGGATCAACTACGGCGACTGGTGGGGCGAGCGCGCTTGGAACTGGGGCAACAACGAGTACGACCTGCCGTACCTGACCGCCGTGAGCTTCGCCCAGACCGGCCGGCTCGATCTCTTCCGCCGCGGCGAACAGATGGCGCAGCACTACTCGACGGTTGACCGGGTGCATTATCCGTGGGTCACGCCGATGCGCGAGCTCGTCTACGCACACTCCATCGGCCACGTCGGCGCCTCGTTCGCCAGGAACGACCCGCGCATCAACAGCAAGACCTGGTCCATGGCGGGCTTTGTCGGCGGCGCGCAGGATGGCTCCGGCGGGCACTCGCAGCAGGCCGGGCTCCTGCTCTACGGCTTCCTCACCGGCGACCGGCGCTACCTCGAGACGGCCGAGCAGGCCTGCTGGAACCAGGCGACGACCTACACGCCAAACTTCAGCTTCGGCATCGAGCGCTCCTGCGGCTGGGCCTTGTACAACGCCATGTGGGCCTACGAATCGACCCTCAACCCGTATTACCTCAACGCCGCTGCCATCTATCTGGAAAAGGTCTTCGAACTCCAGGACCCGGCCACCGGCGGCTGGCGCATGCCCCAGGACAGCGAGGAGTGCGACTGTCCGGACAAAGCCAAGCACATCGGCGGCAAGGCCTTCGCCGCGGGCGTGCTCCTGCACAGCCTGACCCTCTACGACCACGCCAGCCCGGACGAGCGCGTTAAGCAGACCATTGTCCGCGCCGCCGACTGGCTGCTCGACACCTCCTGGAACGAGGCCAAGCTCGGCTTCCGCTATAAGACGGGCTGCCCCAAGTACCAGGACAGCGGCTGGTACACCCCCCTGGTCACCGACGGCATCGCCTATGCTTACGAGGTCACCAAGAACCCGCGCTACCGCGACTTCCTGCTGCGCACACTGCCGATTGCCCTGAAGACGCGCACCGGCTCGGGCCCGGGCTCGGGAAAGAACTTCACCTCCGAGTTCCGCAACCTGCCCCACACGCTCTGCGCCGTGAAGAGCTGGGGCGTCACCAGCCTGCCGGGCCTGCCGGATGCGGTCCAGGTCGAGACGCGCCACCGCGTCCACCTGGATGCGAACGGGCGCGGCACTCTCCAGTGGGCGACCCGCAACCCGGGCAAGAGCGCGGTCCCCTGCGAAGTCCGCATCGAGGTGGGCAAGACCGGCTGCCAGGTCGAGCCGACGACCGTGCGCTGGGAGGCGCAGCCCGGGCTGTCGACCAGCCCGGCGGTGCAGGTCCGTGCGCCCCTGCCGGCAAGCGGGTCGCTGGCGGTGACGGTGATCGCGGGCAAGGCGCCGCCGCGCTCGGACCCCGTCGTGCTCGTCCCCGAGCTGCCCGCACTCGCCCTGACCGGCAGCCGGATTGGCGTCATCGGCCCAGCGGCGCACTTCTCGCTCAAGGCGCTCCAGGCCAGCGGCGTGGCGGTCGAGGTCGTTGCCGATGTAGCCGCGACCGACCTGACCGCCTTCCGGGCCCTCGTCCTCGGGGCTGACGTGCTCGGTCGCAAGGAGCTGAAGTTCACGGAGTCCGCCGCGCGCCTGGATGCGTTTGTCCGGGGCGGCGGGCGTCTGGTCCTGATCCAAGTCAACGACGAGCACTGGGATAGCGATCTGCTGCCGCTGCGGCTCTGGGTGCAGGACGACAACGGCACCGCCGCTGAGATCCTGGACCCGGCGCACCCGCTGTTTGCCGGCGTCGGCAGCATCAAGGGCACCGTCTGCTTCGACACCCTCCGCTGGGCCGGGCCGGAGTGGACCGTGTTGGCCAAGGACGACGCCGGTCGGCCGGCCGTGCTGGAAGCCCATCGAGGCCAGGGCGCGGTGCTGGTCATCGAGCCCAGCTTCGACCGCTGGGCCGTACCACCGGGCGAAGACGTCGGACTCCCCACCGAGACCTGCCAGCAGTTCCTGCGGAACCTGGCAGCCTGGCTTGCCACCCCGCTCCCGCCTGGCTGAGCTTCAGGACGCCTTGAGCAGGTGGTATCAGCCGGGCGAGTCCAGGTCACTGAGCTTGGCACATTGCTGGAGGAAGAACTCACGCGTCCAGAGTTCCAGAGAAGGCAGTTCGTGCGGTTTAACGAAACGCTGCACGTCTCGTCGCGCCTGCATCCAGTCAACCGCCGCGATCAGGGTCCGGAGTTGCTCGACGCACCAGGCAGCGTTGGTCTTCGGGGCTTGGCCCTTCCAGGGTCCCTGCTGATCCAGCGCGGCGGACATCAAGGTGTGATTGATGGGGGTTCGGCGTGCCGTGTACCAGACGAAGTCGTACCAGTCGCGGCCTTTCAGGTAGCTGCGGCAGAGAAGAGCGTGGAGCTTGCCGGCAAACAGGCTGGGAAGGTCGAAGACACGCACCGCAGCGGGGAATGGGTAGTCCAGAACCGGCATGTCGTAGGACGCCCCTGCCGGCGGGTTCGTGTCCACTTCCAGCTTGATGCGCAGGTTCCGCATGGGCCCGGTACGGGGCCGATAGCGGAGGTTGAGCAACCGGCCCACGGAGTCATCCTTCACAAACGCCTGGCGCACTGTTGCCCCAGCCCGGGAGCGGTCATCGATCTCCAGTTCATAGCCGTAGACCCCCAGTTCCTGGCGCACCCGCTCCAGATAGGCCGAGAGCTCGAAGGTCGGGTCGGGTGCGTCGAGAGCGAAGTCCATGTCTTCCGAGAACCGGTTCAGGCTATGGAAAATGCGCAGGCACGTGCCGCCCTGGAACCCGGCCTGAGCAAAGAGATCCGTTCGCCCGAGCCCGGCCAGGATGATCTCCTGGGTGATCTCGCGCAGGGCCTGTTCCTCCTCGAGTGAGGACTTGCACCCATAGGTGTTAAGACGCTCCTGGATGATCTCGGCACTCACCGTTTCAGGTCCCTCCTCAGTCCCGCCAGGAAACGGGACACGCGGCCGGGCCCGTAAGCAGACATCACTTCAGTGAACAGGGCCCCGGTCAGTTCGGCCAGCGATTCTTCCTCCACGCGCAGGCTCTCCATGACAGGCGTGGCTCCGTGCCAGTCACAGCGCTGGGCGTAGGCATAGTCGGCCAAGGCCTTGAGCGGGGTGGCCAGAAAGTAGGCGCCGCCCCCCTCCGGCGACACCCTGCGGACCCCCGCCAGGAACAGACGCTGCGGAACGCGCGTGAAGGCGAACAGCCCCACCGGCGTGTCGAAGACCCGCGAGCGCTCGTAGGACACACTGGTGATGGCATGCACCGCTTCGGGAATCCAGCCGTGGTACGAGAGGGCGGTCTCCAGGCTGACGTAACTCGGGCCGTGTATGCGCTGGGCCAGTTCCAGGGGGTTGACCCGGGCCCGCGTATAGCGGTCGTTCAGGCAATACAGCCCCCAGTGCAGACGCCAAACCTCCCCGCCAGCCACAGCCCGCTTGAGCAAGGCGTCCAGGCGCGCCCCACGGCCCCCAACCCAAAGAGCAGCCTGTTCTCTGGTGAAAACGCCCCGTTCCGCTCTTTCGAGCGCCTTCTCGGTGATCGTCTGCATGCTACATACTGTCGCATTGTGACAGTTGAATGCAAATCAATGGGCGCATATCAGCTCCGTAGGTGGTGACTAC
>CAIZKT010000662.1:0-1976 GCA_903933565.1 uncultured Victivallales bacterium
GCCGTCTCGCCGTTTCCCCGTTTCGCCGTCTTCCTCCCCGTCTCGCCGTTTCCTGAACCCCAGGACCCGAGTCGTCACCACCTACGGAACTGACCTGCGCTGCTTTTGCCAGAGCACGGGTTTACTTCTTGGCTGCGGGGTGCTACCGTACGGCTCCTTTTCGACCGTCATGGGCAGACAACACAGACTGGAGATGCGGTTGTGAAGAAGTGTGGCACAGAGAAGGTTAGAAACTTCGTGGTGGCCGGGCATTCAGGCGCCGGAAAAACGACCCTTGCCGACCTGATGCTCTACAAGGCCGGCGTGGTGACCCGCCTCGGCAGCGTGGACCAGGGCACCAGCGTGTCCGATTTCCGGGCCGAGGAGCAGGAGCGCAAAGGCAGCATCTTCTCCGCCGCGCTGAACTGCCCCTGGAACGGGCACCACTTCTTCTTCATTGACACGCCCGGCTACCCGGACTTCTGCGCCGACGCCATCGGCGCCATGAGCATTGCGGACCTGGTGTTGATCGTGGTGGATGCCAACCTGGGCATCGGGCCGGGCACCTTGCGCGCCTGGAAGCAGGCGCGCGACGCCGGCATTCCCCGGGTTCTGTTCATCAATGGCTGCGACCGCGAGCAGGCCGACTACGAGGGCGTGCTGACGGCCCTCCAGGAGAGTTACGGCGCGACGGTCTGCCTGCCGTTCACCGTGCCGGTAGGGGAGAAGGACGCGCTGTCTGCGGTCACGAGTGTTCTGGCCGACGGAAGCGAGGGAGTCGATGAGTATCGCGAAGCCCTGCTGGACACGATCGCGGAGTCCGACGACGCGCTGATGGAGAAATACCTTGGCGAGGGCGTGCTGACGCCGGCGGAACTCAGCCGCGGCCTGCACACAGGCATGCTGGCCGGCACCATTGTCCCGGTGTTCTGCGGCAGTGCGGCCAAAGACATCGGTGTGACCGAGCTGATGAACGCCCTCTGCGACCTCTGTCCGGAGCCAACCGCGGCGGCTCGGGTTCCCTGCGAAAAGGGCGAGATCGAGCGGAGTTCGGACGAGCCCTACGCCCGCGTCTTCAAGTCGGTGAACGACCCCTTCATCGGGCAGCTTACCTTCTTCCGCGTCTACAGCGGCGTCTTCAAGGCCGATGGCGACTTCTACAACGCCACCCACAGCGCCAAGGAACGGGTGGCGGTGCTGTTCCATATCAACGGCAAGGAGCAGTCGCCGGTGACGGAGGCGGGTCCGGGCGAGATCGTCGCCGTGGCCAAACTGAAGAATACGAGTCTGCTCGACGTCCTGGCGCTGAAGCCCACCGACGTCCGCCCCCTGGCGCCGCCCTACCCGCAGCCGACCATGGCCTACGCCGTGTTCGCCGCTTCGCAGGGCGATGAAGACAAGATCGGCACGGGCTTGCATCGGCTGATGGCCGAGGATTTGACCTTTCGCCTCGAACGCAACCCCGAGACCCGCCAGACCGTGATTCGCGGCATGGGCGACCAACACCTGCACCTGATGGTCAGCCGCCTGAAGAACGACTTCAAGATCGAGGTGACCCTGGGCATACCGAAAGTCCCCTACCGCGAAACCGTGACGGGCCCCGGCTCGGCCCAGTTCCGTCACAAGAAGCAGACCGGCGGCCACGGGCAGTTCGCTGAAGTGCATCTGCGGGTCGAGCCCTTAAGCACCGCCGAGTTCGAGTTCGCCAATGAGGTGGTCGGCGGCAATGTGCCGAAGAACTTCATCCCCGCCATCGAGAAGGGCGTGGTGGAGACCATGCATCGCGGCCCCCTGGCGCGCTCGAAGGTGATCAACGTCAAAGCCATCGTCTTCGACGGCAAATACCACCCCGTGGACTCCTCAGAAATGGCCTTCAAAATCGCGGCCCGCGGCGCCTTCCGGGCGGCGATGGCCGAGGCCAAGCCGATCATCCTTGAGCCCATCATGAGTATCAAGATCTTCTTCCCCGAGCAGTACATGGGCGATATCACCGGGGA
>CAIZKT010000663.1:0-4615 GCA_903933565.1 uncultured Victivallales bacterium
CCGCGCTGTGGACGGGTACCCAGGGCGTTGCCCTGGGCGCCCGGAACGCCCCTTTGGGGCTGAATACCACGGCCCATCCGTATTGTACAGGTCGCTTTTTCTCGCGCGACCGAGGCTCGAGTTTCACGGGAAGCAGGTCCGAGCGGATAGACGAAACCGGCTAAAGCCTCGACTACGTGCCTGGCGCGTCGAAAGCCGAGCGTTGCATCCCTCTCGAACCGACGGGTTCCGCCGAAGCGGGCGCCGACCTACGGTACGACCTTGTTCAGCGGGAACTCGACGATGCCTTCGGCCCCTGCGGCCAAGAGTTCGGGCATGATCTCGCGCACCACCATCTCGTCCACCACCGTGATCAGCGCGAACCAGCCCTCTTCGGTCAGCGGCGAGACGGTCGGCCGGTGCAGAGCCGGCATGATGGCGAGGACCCGCTGCAGGTTCGCCTGGCTGACGTTGAGCATCAGTCCGACCTTGGTCTCGGCCCGCAGCACGGATTGCAGCAACAGGGCCAGCCGGTCGACCTTGGCCCGCTTCCAGGGGTCCTGGTAGGAATCCTTGTTGGCGATGAAACGAGTGGTGGTCTCGCACAGGGTGTCGACGATGCGCAGGTTATTGGCGCGCAGGCTGGAACCGGTCTCGGTGATCTCGACGATCGCATCGGCCAGCTTCGGGGGTTTGACCTCGGTGGCGCCCCAACTGAACTCGACGTTCGCGCTGACGCCGTGTTTCTCCAGATAGCGCTTCGTCATGCCCACGGCTTCGGTGGCAATCCGCTTGCCTGCCAGGTCCTGCGGCCCTTGAATCGACGAGTTCTCCGGAACCGCCAGTACCCAGCGCAGGGGCTTGCGGCCGACCTTGCCATAGACGAGCTCGGCGACTTCGAGGACATCTGCCCCGGTTTCGATGACCCAATCGTGGCCGGTCAGCCCGGCATCCAGAATGCCTTCCTCCACGTAACGGGCCATTTCCTGGGCCCGGATCATGATGCATTCGATCTCGGCATCGTCAATGGCCGGGTAGTACGACCGCGACTGCACCGTGATCTTGTAGCCCGCTTTGCGGAACATCTCGAGGGTGGTCTCCTCGAGACTGCCCTTTGGTAACCCCAAACGCAAGACTGGCATAGTCGGCTCCTTGAACCTCGCAGCGGCTTCCACTCCGGGCCTCGGCGTCAACCGCCGCGGCGTTGAGCCCGGCGGGGTATTCCGGCACAGGCGGTGTACTTTACCGCGACACGAGACCAAATCAACGCACCCGGAGCAGGTGAATGGTCGCAGACGTCCTGGTGGCCGGCGGCGGCAGCGCGGGGTTCGCCGCCGCCTTGGCAGCGGCTCGCGGCGGCCTGTCGGTCGTCCTGATCGAACCCCATGACCGCCTGGGCGGGACGAGCACGGTGGCCGGCGTCAGCGCCTGGGAGAGCGGCTGCGGCGGCAGCGGTTTTCCGCTTGAACTCTACCGGCGCCTGAAGCGTCTCCCGGCGGCGGTCGGCATCTACGCCGTCGGGCGGCACTGCTGCTGGCCCGATGAGGGGGCTTATCCGGGCGGAGAAAATGTGCTGCGGCCCGAGCTGCGCTATGTCGACACCCTGGTGCGCCAGGCGCTTGGCCCTCTCACCTACGCCCGGCGCGAAGACCGGCCACTGATCCGCCAACGCTTCAACGGCGTCGTCTTCGAGCCCGATGCCATGGCCGCGACCATGGCGCAGATGGTGGCGGAGACCGGCCGCGTGGACCTGCGCCTGGGCACTGCCGTAACCGGCGCCACGGTTGCGGCCGATCGCGTCTGCCGTGTCGACCTCTCGACGGGCGCCAGCGTGACGGCGCGGTGGTACGTGGACGCCACCGGCGAGGCGCGGCTCGGCGCGGCCTGCGGTGTCGAGCTGCTGCGCGGTGAGGACCCGCGGGAACGCTTCGCTGAAGCCGCGGCCCCGGAACGGCCCAGCAACCGGGTCAACGGCGTGACCCTGATCTTTCGCGTCACGCCGAAGGCGGTTCCCGGGGTTGACCCGCTGCCGGACGGGATCCCGGCGGCCTGCTGGTGGTCAGAACGCTTCGGGATGGCTCATGTGGTGCCCTTCCCCAACGGTGACCTGAGCGTCAACATGCTGCCGGCGCTGGAGGGAACGGAGTTCCTGGCCCTGGGACCGTCGGCTGCCTACGCCGAATGCCGACGGCGGCTGCGCGCCTTCTGGCACCACTGGCAGAGCCACTTCCCAGAATGGCAGTCCTACCGCATCGCGTCAGAAGCCGCCGCCCTTGGGGTCCGCGAGACCTGCCGGACGAGCTGCGAATACATGCTGCGCCAGGCGGACCTGGAGGGCGGCCTGGCGGTTCAGTGCCATCCCGATATCATTGCGATCGCCGACCACAGCTTCGATGTGCATGGCCGACACGCGGCTACCGGCTGCGGCGTCCATACCGCCTACGGCATCCCGTACCGCTGCCTGCAACCGTGCGGCATCCGCAACCTGCTGGTGGCCGGCCGCGCCGCCGGTTTCAGCGCGCTGGCGGCCTCATCCTGCCGACTCTCGCGCACCATGATGCAACTGGGGCAGGCGGCGGGCACGGCCTGCGCCTTGGCGAAAAGCACTGGCGTGGACCTGCCCGGCCTCCCCCCGGAGGCCCTGCGCGAGGCCCTGCGCGCCCAACATGTCTGCCTGCAATTCCCGCCGGACGCAGCGACGCTGGCCTGGATCGGCGAGGCCTGAGGCGGCCGCCACTTACCCGCCCTTTGAGGCCGCCCGCCCGCACCGACGGCGTGGTCCGGAAACGCCACGGCCAAGCTCAGTTCTCGGCGCCGGCACGCTCGGGCGGCGCCAGTTCGGTGGGTTTCCAGTCGAACGTCCCATCGGTCTTACGGACCAGGACTTCGATGCGGCGCTCGATGGCATCCAGTTGCTTGGCGCAGAACTGACTCAACTTCATCCCTTCCTCGAAACGGGCGATGCTCTGTTCGAGGGCCAGTTGGCCGCCCTCCAGGTCGGCGACGACCTGTTCCAGCCGCGCCAGCGCCGCCTCAAAGGTCAACTCCTTGTCCGTGCTCATGAGAGGTCTCCTGGCGCGCTGCCGCGGTCGGCAGGCGCAGCGGTTTCGGGGGTGACGCGATGTACCCGCAGATCAAGCTCGCCGCCATGCAGGAGCCCCGTGAGGGTTGCGCCCGGCGTCGTCTCTCGGGCGTGGCGGAGGGCCCGGCCCTCAGCGTCCAGCAGAATGGCGTAGCCGCGCGCCAGAACGCGCCGCGGGTTCAGTGCTTCAAGCCGATCGCGCAGGTTCTGGACGCGGCTGTGGGAGCGCTCGGCGTGCCGCCGAGTCCGGCGGTCAGGCGCGCTGTCATCTCGTCGACGCGCTGGTGGTACACGCGCACGGCGGCCGCGGGCTCGTGCAGAACCCGCTTCGCCAGGGTCCGCTGCAAGCGTTCCTGGAGGCGCGACACGCGCAGCTCGAGTGCCTGCCGTAAGCGGCCGCGGAAGAGGTGAATGCGCTCCAGCATCTCGGCCTTGGCGCCCATCACCACCGCCGCCGCCGCCGAAGGGGTCGCGGCCCGCAGGTCGGCGACAAAATCGCAGATGGTGAAGTCGCGCTCATGGCCGACGGCGCTGATCACCGGGATCGCGCTGCCCGCCACCGCCCGGGCCACCACCTCCTCATTGAAAGCCCACAGGTCCTCCAGGCTGCCGCCGCCGCGCGTGACCACGATCACCTCGCAGGCCTGGGTCCGGTTGAGAAACTGGATCGCCGCCGCAATCTGTGCCGCCGCTTCCGCGCCCTGCACGGGCACTGGCACCAGGCGCACCTGCATGCCGGCGAAACGCTGATCCAGCAAGCGTAGAAAATCCCGTACCGCCGCCCCTTCCGGCGAGGTCACCAAGCCGACGCAACGCGGCAACAGCGGAATCGGCCGCTTGCGTTCTTCATCAAAAAGCCCCTCGGCCCGCAGGCGCGCCTTGAGTTCCTCGAAGCGCTTCTGCAGATCGCCGATGCCCTTGGGCCGGATGAGCTGCACCAGCACCTGGTAGGCGCCGCGGGGTTCATACACGGTCAGGCGACCGTAGACATCAATCTCCACTCCGGTACGCAGCTCCAACTGCCTGGCTGTCTCCGCGCCCCGGAACATGACCGCGGGCAACTGGCTACGGGCGTCTTTGAGGGTGAAATAGACATGCCCGGACCGGTGCAGGGTGATATCGCTGATCTCGCCGCGCAGCCAGAACGCCTCCACCGACTGCTCCAGCAGGTCCTTCACCAGCCGGTTCAGTTCCGACACGGTCCACACCCGTGGCGCTGCCACTGCAGAGAGATCTTCGTCACCAACCACGTCGTGCGTCCTCCGCTGCCTGGTTCGCCGCGGCAGCTACCTAAGGCCAGTTTCCGGTCGGCGCCACCCGCCACCTCTCGGCCCGTCTCCCGGCGCGAATCATCGGAGGCGCCGGCAGAGCCCCCGAGCGGCTCGGACCAAGGCGCTCACGAACCGCTATGCTGGGCGAACCTCATACGCCAAAGGTTCTGCCAGAACCTTGCCGACCTCGGGGGCGGCGCCCCACGCTTCAACATAACCGCCGGGTCCGCTCCGTCCACCCCGGTTCTCTCCAGGGGGGCGCAGGTCAGTTTAGGGTGCGCGC
>CAIZKT010000664.1:0-5661 GCA_903933565.1 uncultured Victivallales bacterium
CCCCGCGTCTGGCCTTGGAGCCCGCGATGCCACGCCCGTTCAGGGCGGGATCGCGGTATCCCCAGGTAGGGCGGCTGTCCTGGCAACGCCCGAGCGGACCGCCGACTCCAGGCGGGATGCTGGCGAAGCCGAGGGTTCTGCAAGCGCCTCTAGCGACTGAAGGAGTAGCCATGAGCCTCGCCGCCGGAGTGGGACGCTGGGACCTCTCGAACCGCAGCCCGCTGTTTCTGGTCGGTTACCCCCACGTACCGCGGGTATCGACCGGTATTCATGACCCGCTCTGGTCCACGGCGCTGTACCTCGAGGACGGGGGACACGCGGTCCTCAGCCTCGCCGTCGACATTCTGTTCATCCATCACTGCACGGCCCGCTTCTGCCGCGACGCCATCGCCCGGCGCACCGGCCTGGCGCCGGAGCGCATCCTCATCAGCGCCACCCACACGCATTCCGGACCGGTCACCGCCGCGATGCTCTCCTGGCGGGAAGACCCGACCGTGTCGGCCCCCGACCCGGGGTACATGGCAGAGTTCCAGCATGGCATCATCGAGGCGGGCTGTGCCGCGGTCGCCAGTGCCCAGCCGGCTGAACTGGCCGTGACCAGCGCCCACAGCACCGGCGTCGGCGGCAACCGCCTGAGCCCGGACGGTAAACGCGACCCCGAGGTGGGACTGCTCCTGGCGCGCCGGGCCTCCGACCACACGCCGCTGGCCCTGCAACTGGTGTATAGCATGCATCCGACCGTGCTGCATGAGGACTCCCGGCTGGTCAGTTCAGACTTCCCGCACTACACCCGCCAGGGGCTCGAATCCGCCTTCCCCGGCCTGCATGTGCTCTATCACAACGGCCCCTCCGGCAACCTCAGCCCGCGCTACCACGTACAGGGCCAGACCTTCGCCGAAGCCGAGCGCCTGGGCTCCCTGCTCGGGCGCCAGGTTCGCGCTGCCCTCGACCGGCTTACCGAGGCCGACTTCCGCACCTCCCTGCCCCTCGACGGCGCCACCTGCCGCGTCGAGTTGCCGCCCCGGCAGTTCTGCACGGTGGCCGAAGCGGAAGCGGAGCTGCGTGCCGCGCTGGCCGAGTTCGACGGTCTGCGCCAGAACCAGGCGGCGCACGGGCCCCTGCGCACCGCCGAATGCACGGTCTTTGGCGCCGAAGAGCGCCTCGCCCTGGCCCGTGCCCAGGAAGCCGGCCAAACCGCGGCGCTGCAACGTGAGTACAATCCGGTCGAAGTGCAGGTGCTCAAGATCGGCGATGCCTGGCTGGCGGGCTGGCCGGGGGAGTGCTTCGTGGAGTATGCACTCAAGCTGAAAGCCGCCGTGCCGCGCGCCTTTGTGGTGAGCTTGGCAAACGGCGAACTGCAAGGATATATTCCCACCCCCGAGGCGACGGGTTACGAGGCGCGGCTGAGCTTCTTCGAGCCGGGGGCAGGTGACCGACTGGTGGCCGCAACAGTGGAGTTGGTTCAGCGACTGCAAGCCCAAGCCCCTGCTTAGCCTATGCAACAGGAGCGCGCGATGGCCAGGTTCAAAATCGGCGTCATGGTCGACTCGTTTCGCCTGCCCATTCCAGAGGGCGTACGGAAAACCCGTGAGGTCGGGGCCGATGGCATGCAGGTCTACGTCGTGGCCGGAGCCATGCAGGCCGAAGCGCTGGACGCCCAGGCCCGCACCCAGTTCAAAGCCTTGGTCGCCGAGTGCGGCCTCGAGATCAGCGCCCTCTGCGGCGACCTGGGCGGCCATGGCTTCCAGATCCCCGCCGAGAACCCGACCAAGATCCGGCGCAGCCAGGCCATTGTCGACCTGGCGGTGGAACTCGGCGCCACGGTCGTCACCACGCATATCGGCGTCATCCCCGCGGACCCGCGTTCTCCCATCTACCGCAATCAGCTCGCCGTGTGCCAGGAACTGGGGGCATACGCCGTGCCGCGTGGCGTCACCTTCGCCATCGAAACCGGACCCGAGCCGGCCACCTGCCTGAAGCGCTTCCTGGACGATGTCGGCTCCAGAGGCATCGGCGTCAACCTCGACCCGGCTAACCTCATTATGGTCCTGAATGACGATCCGGTGCAGGCTGTCCACACCCTGGCTGGACACATCGTCCACACCCATGCCAAGGACGGCGTGCAGTACAAGCCCTGCGATCCGGTCAAGGTCTATAACGCCTTCGCCGAAGGCGGCGTCGAGGGCCTCAACCTCGGCGAACTGTTCAACGAACTCCCCCTCGGCCAGGGCGCGGTCGACTGGGAGCGCTATCTCGAGGCCCTCGAGACCAGCGGCTACCGCGGCTACCTCACTATCGAGCGCGAGGTCGGGGCCAATCCTGAAGCCGATATCCGCACCGCGGTACAGTTCCTCCGGAGCCGGGTATGACCTGGGCGGCGTGGCCGCGGGCTGCGGCTCACATCACGAAATCTCCTTGCCGTCTGACCCTGAATCCGTTACCGATACCGTGTCTCGCCGACGACACGGAACGTCCCTCTACACATCCATAGCAAGAGGAGCGCCCCCCCATGGTTCGCTGTCTTCTCCATGCCGCCCGCATCCTGGCTGGGATCACCGCCGCGTTCGCGGTCCTGGCCGCGGGCTGCGGCAAGGCCAAGCCGCCCGACGACCGCAGCGGTCCCCGCGGCGGTCCCCAGGCCCCGGCAGAACCCGCCAAGACCTACTCCTTCAACTACAGCATCGTCTTCCCGGCTACCCATAGCCAATGCAAGGCGGGAGAAGCCTGGGCTAAGGAGGTCGAATCCCGGACCCAGGGCCGCATCAAGATCGCCATCCAAGTCGGCGGATCCCTCCTGGAACCCACGAAGACCTATGACGGAGTGGTGCAGGGCGTGGCCGACATCGGCATGAGCTGTTTTGCCTACACCCGGGGACGGTTTCCCCTGCTGGAAGGCCTCGACCTGCCCCTGGGCTACCCTGACGGCAAGACTGCCACCACCATTGCCAACGCCGTCATCACCAAGTACAACCCCAAGGAGGTCGAGGATGTGCATGTGCTCTACGTCCACGCTCAAGGCCCGGGCGTCATCGCCACCCGCAAGCCGGTCGCAACCCTCGCTGATATGAAGGGCCTCAAGGTCCGCGCCACTGGCCTGTCGGGCAAGATCGTCGAAAAACTCGGCGGTAGCGCGGTCGGCATGCCCCAGAATGAAATCTACGAAGCCCTGCGCAAGGGCGTCGTGGACGCCACTCTGTGCCCCCTCGAAACCCTCAAAGGCTGGCGCCTGGGCGAGGTGATCGAGTCCATCACCCCCCTCCCGAGCATCGGCTACACTACGGCCATGTTCGTGGTCATGAACAAGGCCAAGTGGGAGGCCCTGCCCGCGGACCTGCAGCAGACCCTCACCGAGGTCAGTCGCGAGTGGGCCGTCAAGCACGGCGAAGCCTGGGACCAGGCGGATACCGAAGGCCTGGCCTTCATCAAGGAACTCGGCAAGAAGGTGCAGAACCTGCCGGAGGCCGATGCCGAGCGTGCCCGTGAAGCCGTCAAGGTCCTGCTCGATGACTATGTCAAGACCACCGAGGCCGCTCGCCTGCCTGGCGCCCAGGTACTCGATGATATTCGCCAGCAGATGAAGGAATTAGCGAAACCGAAGTAAAACCGCAAGTCTCATTCCGGTACCCCCGGCCTCCAAGCCGGGGGCTGGGCTTGTATGAGAACCAGGGTTCAGGGTTCAGGCTGGACATGGAGGCGGTTGCCATGCATATCAGACCCCGAAACCTGAAACCCGTTCTCAGTTCAGTATGTCCGGCCCCAGCCGGAGGCACTGCTGAACCCTGAACCCGGAACCCTGAACCCATTGTCGGAATCCATCTGCGGGTTGACTTCCGCATCGGCCGCGACTATATGAAGATTCTTGAGTTCGCCCACGAGCAGGACGCCGACCTGATTGTCCTGGGGCGGCGGGGCCATTCAGGCCTCGAAACCGGGTTGTTCGGCAAGGTCACCGAGAAGGTCGTGCGCAAGGCGGCCTGTCCGGTGCTGCAGGTGCCGATGGGCTGCGGGAAACGCTGGGACAGGGCTCGAAAAGGAATGTGACGCATGGCGGAGATGGAGCAAGGCCTGAAGGAACTCATCGTCGAGCGACTCTTCCTCGACATCGCCCCGGCAGACATCCAGAACGACGTCGAACTGGCCGAATACGGCGTTGACTCCTTTCTGCTGCTGGAACTCATCGTCGCCATCGAGGAGATGTTCGAGGTCAAGTTCGAACAGGCCGACATCACCTCCGAGACTCTCAAGAGCGTCAACACGGTGGTGGAACTGATCCGCGGCAAGCAGGCCGCGGCAGCCATCGGGCCCGCGTGAGGGCCCTGGGCTTGGCCCGAAGTTGAGTCAGCGCCGGGGAGGTATGCAGACGATGAAGATTCCCAACTGCTTCGGCCACTACGCCCGCTTCATGTACGAAGAGGGGGTTAGTCCCGAGGTCTGTATCCAGTGCGCCATTGCGGAGCACTGCTATCGCGCCGCCACGGTGGAGACCCTGAACGCCATCGCGGCCGACGTGGGCCTGTTGATGGACAACCTCATCGAACAAGGCAATATCGCCGACTATGCCGACCTCGGCGGCGACCCCGACGGCGACCCCGACGGCCATGGGTTCAGCGTCTTGCCGCCGACCAAGCGCTGAGGCGTCACGAAAAGGGCCGAGAGGCTGCTGGGTACCCCCAGCAACGTCTCGGCCCCGGCCGCACGCGGCAGTCCGCCCCCGAACCCGGCCGCGTCCGTGCTTGCCTGTGAGCTACTTCTGTTCGGCCTTCTGAGCTGCCTTCTCGGCCTTCTGCGTCGCCTTCTCTGCCTTCTTCTCAGCCCTGGCTTCGGCGCCGCCCTGCCGCATCTTGTTGCCTGGGTTGGCGTTCTTGCCCCACATCGCCTTGGCCTTCTCCTGAATCACATCCTGCTGCGCGTAGAGCGCCTCCAGTTCGGGCTTGGCCTGGATGAAGATCTGCCGACGCTGCTTCTCGAGATCGTCGAGCTTGGCATTCAGAGTGGGGTCGTTCTTGCGGGCCTCGCGCTCCAGGGTGTTGACCTGCTTCATCAGCTCCATGACCTGTTGGCGAAGGTCCTCACCGACGGGCGCGGCAGGCTGGACCGCGGGCGCGGCGGGCTGGACCACGGGCGCGGCCACGGCTGCGGCGGGCTGGGCAACGGGTTGGGCAACGGGTTGGGCCGCGGGTTTCTCCTGGGCACAGACGACCGAGACCACCATGGACATGACCAACAGGGCTGCCAAGACACTGCGTTTCATCCAGACTCTCCTTGTCTCTCGACGCATTCGCCGAAGCCCGCTCTTCCAGTGCATCCAGCCGCTGTGCCGACCTGGCCGCGGCGAGCCTTGGACAGGCCCAGCATATTCGCTCAGCATAGCCTCTCCCGGCCGCCCTGCAAGCAGAAACGCGGCGCCAGGGCGTAGGTCAGTTCCGTAGGGGATTTGCTTGTCTGAGAACCGCAGAGGGTCGAGGGCCTGCCCGCCGTGGTGGGTCGAGCGGCGAGTGTCCGAGTCCCCCCCGTCGATTCGATCCCGATTTCGATTCCAATCTCGATCCGCCATCCCACCGCTACGGTTTCGCGGCGGTACCCCCAGCCGCGGAAGTCGCGGGTTCGCCTCTGCCTCTTCAGCCCCGAAGGGGCGCCATCCCTCAGCCCAGGGCAACGCCC
>CAIZKT010000665.1:0-8839 GCA_903933565.1 uncultured Victivallales bacterium
CGTCTCCTCCAGTCGCCGTTTCCCCGTCTCCCCGTCTCGCCGTTTCCTGAACCCCAGGACCTGAGGTGTCACCACCTACGGAACTGACCTGCGCCCACGCTCTCCGCCGTCGCTTGCACCCCTCATGGCATCATGCTATCTTTGTCAGATAAATAGGGTCTTGTTGGTGGATTCCCATGCATTCCCACGAACTCCTAGAGAGCTTTTGTTCCTATCTGTTGGCGGCGGGATACTCACCGGGGGACCGTTTGCCGGCGGAAGCCGAGTTGGCGGCGCATTTCGCTGTCAGCCGTGGCACGATCCGCGAGGTGATCATGCACCTCTGTTTTCTCGGGGTGCTGAAGAGGGCCACCAGTCGTGGGACTCATGTGTGTGCGGTGCAGCCTGATACGATTGTGGACGACCTTATATTCCGGCTGCGGATTTCGGGGTACAGTTTCGCGGAACTCAAGGAGTCGCGCCTATGCATGGAGACCGCCGTACTGCCCCTGATTGTGCGTCGGCTCACTCCCGAACAGGCGGAGGCTCTCTTGGCCAACATCGGCCGGATGGAGTCGCTCCGCGAAGAACCGGATCAGGCGGATCGGTTGGACAAAGAGTTCCATCTTCTCCTATTCGATGTCTGCGGGAACCGCACTCTGCGGGTGTTCTCGCATGTCATCGGGCGGCTCTTCGACCGCGCCTTCCGGGAGAGATTCCTGAATCCCGAAGCGGTTATGAAGTCGGCCAGGGACCACCGGGCGATCCTGGCCGCCATCGCTAACGGAGAAGCAGCCCCGGCTCAGCAGATTCTGGCCGGCCACATCGAGGGGACTTGAGCGGCACGGTCGAGCGAAGTTGGATTCCGGCAGGACACGCAGATGAAAGGTACCTTGATGAAGCTGGTAACAGGGTCTCTGGCGTTGGGCATGGCGGGAGCGACGACCGAGGTGGACGATCACCCCGAGGCGCGGTTCGCGCAGATGTCGGCGGAGCAGGTGCGGACCTATGAGGTGGAGGTGATGCGCGGCATCGCCGATCTGGCCCTGATGCCACCGAAGATGAACACCAACCCCCTCCCCAAGTACGACTACGATCAGCTCGATTACGGGATGACCATCGGCATCGAGCGGACCCCGAAGGGCCGGATCTGGGCGGCGTGGGTCGGCGGGGACGACGGTCCGCGCGCCTTCATGGTCGCCGCGACCAGCGACGACGACGGCGAGACCTGGTCCAAACCCCGCCTAGCCATCGACTGCCAGTCGCCCGCCATGCCCATTCCCCGCAGCGTCATCGTCGGCAATCTCTGGACCGATCCGGCGGGTCGGCTGTGGTTCTTCTTCGACCAGACGATGAACCACTTCGATGGCCGCGGCGGCCTCTGGGTGTCGGTCTGCGATGATCCCGACGCCGCCGCCCCGACATGGTCGGAACCCCGCCGGATCTGGCACGGGGCCGCGCTGAACAAGCCCACGGTCCTCGCCTCGGGGGAGTGGATGCTCCCTGCCTATCTGTTGCAGCACTCCAGCGGGATCGGGCCCTTCCGTGGAATCTTCCCCGAGCTGGATGCCTTTCGGGGCGTGAATGTGCTTGTTTCCCTGGATCAAGGTGCCACCTGGGAGAGGCGCGCCTGCGTGCCATTCCCAAATCCCGACTGGCACGAGCCGATGATCGTGGAACGGAAGGACGGCACGCTCTGGATGCTGGGGCGCACGGCAAAGGGGGTCGTTGAGACCGTTTCGGCGGACGGCGGCCATACGTGGTCCGAGCCCACCTACCCGGACTGCATTCGCCATCCCAACGCGCGGTTCCATCTCCGCCGTCTGGCCTCCGGGTGCATTCTGCTGGTCAAGCACGGGGACGCCATCGACCGTCACGAGGGTCGCAGCAAGCTCACGGCGTGGTTGTCGGCCGACGAGGGCGCGACCTGGCAGGGCGGTCTGATGCTCGACGAGCGGCGTGGCATCTCCTACCCCGATGGCTTCCAGGCGCCGGATGGCAGCCTCTACATCTCCTACGACCGCAATCGCTCCACCGATGGGGAGATCCTTATGGCCCGGTTCACCGAGGACGATATCCTGGCAGGCAAGCTGGTGGGGCCGAGATCGAAGCTGAAGATGCTCATCAGCCGGCCGCTCAAGGGGCGCGAGCCTGCCAAGGAGAAGTGAGCCCACATGGCCTCCCGAAGCAACGTCTACTACTGGAAGTGCGACTGCCCGCTCCCCTTGGCTGAGCGTCGGGTCTACAACGACAAGTATACCCAAGCGGACATCAGCGAGCAGGTGCGGGCCGTCGCGGAGCGTTTCTTCCGGCGCGCGCCTGTCCACGTGACCGCCACGGGCAGCGCCGGCAATCATCATGCCTACCTCCTCGACGTCGCTGGCGTTTGCTACTTCTTCCGGGCCGCCGACGGCCGGATGGACGACGATTACCTGCTGGCGGAGTCTGCCGTGATGGGTTTGCTGGGAGAGCACGGTGTTCCGGTTCCCAAGGTCTTGGCCGTGGACGTCACGCGAGCCGCCGCGCCCTTCCACTACCAGATCCTAGAATGGCGGCCGGAACCGTGCCTGAACGTGTTCTACCAGGATGGCAGCCTGGATCGGGCACGGATCGGGCGCCAGCTCGGCGAGTACCTGGCGATCATGCACGCGGTGTCGCGACCCGGTTTCGGGTTTGTGGACACGGCGGCGTTGGCGGCTACCGGGGAGATCCAGGGACTCGACCAAAGCCACCGCACGTACTTCCTGAAGAACCTCGATCGCCACCTGGCCTACCTGCACGACCACGGCCTGCTGGATGGGGAGCAGATCCGGGCCATCGAGGGACGGATCATGGGCCTGGCTCATCTGACGGAGCTCTCCCAAGGCAGCATCGTCCACCGCGACATCGCGCTCTGGAACGTCCTCGGGGAACGGGACCGAATCGCTGCGATCATCGACTGGGACGATGTCGTCATCGGTGATCCCGCCGACGACTTCGGCATTCTGAACTGCTTCTACCCGCCCGAGATGATCCGGTACGTGAAGGAAGGCTATGCTTCCCTGCGGCCCCTGCCGGAGCCCTTCGACCTGCGGATGAACCTGTACACGCTCCGCAACATGCTCTGGAAGGCGATGGTCCGGCACTACATGGGGTACTTCGAAGAGACCGGGAGCTTCTACATGCTGAACGCCGACAACCGCGCTTCGCTGCGCGACTTCACCTTGGGCAGGATCGCGGCAGCCCTGGCGGCGGTGAGCTGATGGGGATTGCCTGAACCGCGCGAGTCGATCACACAGGAGTCAGAGACGATGCACTGGATACGCGAACAGGTGGCTCGCGGCGACGCCCTGATTGGCGTTTGGCTGGCTACGGGCTCCGCCGTGGTGGCGGATATCGCTGGCACTGCGGGGTTCGACTGGGCACTGGTGGACTTGGAGCATGGCTTGGGCAGCGACGGCGGCGTCCTGTCCCAGTTGCAGGTCTTGGACCGGCACGGGATCGCCAGCATCGTCCGTATCCCCGCTCTCGACGCCGTCGCGGTCAAGCGCGCGCTGGATCTCGGGGCCGCCGGGATCATGGTGCCGCAGGTTCGCACGGCGGACGAGGCGCGGGATGCCGTCCGCTTCACCCGCTACCCGCCCGACGGCATCAGAGGCATGACCAGCCAGTCCCGAGCCGCCGGGTTTGGCCGCGATTTCGCCGACTACTACGGCCAGGCCAACCGGAGCGTTCTCACCGTTATCCAGATCGAGACCCCGGAGGCGGTCGCCAATGCGGCGGAGATCGCTGCCGTCGATGGCGTGGATGTTCTCTTCATCGGCCATTCCGATCTCAGCCTGCAGTTGGGGTGTTTCCAGGAGTACCGACATCCGCGCGTGCTGGCGGCGGGGGACGCGGTGCTCGCAGCCTGTCGGCAACACGGGCGGCAGGCAGGTGCTATCCTCCGCCCCCCAACCACAGCCGAGGAGGCGCTGGCCCGGGGATTCTCCTTCCTTGCCACCGGTACCGATATCGGTTGTTTGCGGAAGGGTTTCGAAGCGATGCGGGGAGTGTCGCCACTTCCCGTTCTCAGGACGGTTGGCCCACGGATCAACCCCGTCGAACCGTAGGTCGGAGACGACGATGAGAAACGTCCTGTTCACGGATTCGTAGTTCGGACAGATGGGCCAGGAGGTCGCTCAGGTTCTCGCCACTACCGTCTGCCCAGCATCGTCGTCAGCGCCCGGGGCACGGTGCTGCTGGCCTGCGAGGGCTATCTGACCGAGGGCGGCGACTGGGCCGGGGGACACATTCTCCTCCGCCGCAACGTCGATGGCGGAACGGGTTGGCTGCCGCCGCAGGTGTTGGCCACAACTGCCGAGGGTCAGACGGAGAAGAACCCGATGGCTACAGCCCAGAAGCTTGGCGTTCCCGGCGCGATCACCTTCGACAACGCCGTCCTGATCGCCGACCGCAACGGGGCGGTCCACCTCCTGTATGGTGTCGAATACATGCGCTGCTTCTATAGGCGCAGCGACGACGACGGCGCGACGTTCACTCCGGCCGTCGAGATCACCGCGGCATTCGAGCCGCTCCGAAATGAGTACCCGTGGAAGGTCCTGGCGGTCGGGCCGGGACACGGCATCCAGCTGCGCAACGGGCGTCTGTTGGCACCCGTGTGGATCTCGCCAGGCACCGGCCACAACGCCCATCACCCATCGGTTTCAGCAACGATCTACAGCGACGACCACGGTTGCACCTGGCAGGCGGGCGACGTCGCGATCCCCGACACTGCGGAATGGGCCAACCCCAACGAGGGAACCATGGTCGAACTGGCAGACGGCCGCGTGCTGCTGGACGCCCGTACGATCTCGAAGAATCGCCGCCGGCTGCAGACCGTCAGCCCGGACGGCACCGGCAACTGGAGTAAGCCCGAGTTTCACGAGCAGCTCTATGAGCCCATTTGCGCCGCCAGCATGATTCGTTTGTCGGGTGCGGGCGACGGCCGGAGGAATCGGCTGCTCTTCGTCAACCCGTATACGCCGGGCGTCGAGGAGTGGTCGGAGCGCCGCCAGAACCTGACCGTGAAACTCAGTTACGACGAAGGCCGTAACTGGCCCGTCGGCAAGACGCTCGAACCCGGATACGCCGGGTACTCCGACCTCGCGGTCATGCCCGACGGCACCATCCTGTGCGTCTATGAGGGCGGCAACCCCGCTCGCCTGACGGTCGCCCGGTTCAGCCTGGAATGGCTGACCGACGGTCAGGATTCACTCTTCTGATGACATGCCCAGCACCCCACCCGATGGCGGTGGCAATCTGGATGGAGTCGAGGGTTGGAAAGCAGGGAGCAGCGCATGGATCACGTTCGAGTTCTGGTCCGGATCTGTGCCCTCGCTGCCGCCAGTATCCTGTCTTGCAGGCTGTCTACTGCCCAATCCGTCCCCTTGGAAAACACGGGAGTTTCTGCCATGCCCGGTGATCGCAACCTTCCCATCAACCAGCGCTATCCGCCGGAGGCGTTCTACCACAACGGTCAGGGTGGGCGCGTGCTGGACGTGACCAAGCCGCCATTCAATGCCAGAGGCGACGGCGTGACGGATGACACAAAGGCGCTGTGCGCCGCGATGCGGTTTGTAGCCGAAAGCTACGATCCGCTGATGGGGGAGGGTTGGTCGTACTGCGGCTGCAAGCTGAACAAGAGCTGGATCCTCTACCTGCCTGATGGCGAGTATCTGGTGAGCGACACGATCGACCAGGGCTGGCCGGAGCGCGTCTGGCATCCCTTCGACGGCTGGAGCCAGATCCGCCGCTCGACGCTGGCTTCCCCTGAAGACGCGGAACGGCGCAAGGGTGAGCGCTGGCATGCGGAGAACTACCTCATCCGCCTCGTGGGGCAGAACCGGACAAAGACGGTCATCCGCCTCAAGGACAACTGCGCGGGCTTCGGCAGCGGCCAGGCAAAACCCGTGGTAGCCTTCTGCCACAAGACCTTCTCCAACGTGAACCAAGGGAACTACTTTGAGAACATCACCATCGTCACCGGCTCCGGCAATCCGGGGGCCGTGGCGCTGAAGTGGAACGCCGCCAACTGGGGCGGCATCCGCAATGCCCTGCTGTGCTCGGGCGACGGTCAGGGCCGCGCCGGGCTGATGATGGATGTCGGGTGCGTCGAAGGGTATCTGCGGGACATCACGGTGCAGGGCTTCGGAACCGGCATCGACCTCGGTGCCGACGGTGCCACCGTCGTCGTGCTGGAGCATGCCACCGTGGCGGGCCAATCCGGCGTGGGTGTGCGCGTCGGCAGGCACCACGATTGCCTCGCCACCAGGAAGCTGCGGTTCGAGAACGTCCCGGTAGCGCTGAAAGCGGACAACGGCTCGCACGTGGTGTTGCTGGAGAGCCGGGCCAGCGGACGGGAGGGCGCCGTGGCGGCCTTGTCCATGGCGGAGCATGGCCATCTCTTCGTCCGCGACTTCGAGTGCGTCGGTTTCACCGCCGCCGTTGCCGGTCCGGGGGACGCGCCGCTCGTCGCCACCCGCATTGACGAATTCGTCTCGGACCCGCCGGTCACGCCCGACTCCGACGTCACGGCCAAGTCGCTCCGTCTGCCGGTGCGCGACATGCCGGTCATCCTGCCCGAACCCGATCTCACAAAGTGGGCCGATGTGCAGGCCTTCGGGGCCAAGGGTGATGGGATCACGGACGACACCGCCGCCATCCAGCAGGCGCTGAACAGCGGCAAGCCGGTCGTTTTCTTCCCCCGCGTGGCCTACGTGGTCAATGGCAGCGTGAGTATCCCCGCCAGCGTCCGCGAAATCTGCTTCCTCCACGGCAACGTCTACCGTTCCGTGCAGAACCTCGAGACCGCCATGTTCCGCGTCTCGGAGCCGTCGAGCGAGCCGCTGCTGCTCCACCAGAATGTCAACGCCGGCGGCATCTTCGTGGACCATGAAGCGGACCGGCCGCTGGTGCTGGAAGACGTGCATACCTGGTTCCACCATGTCCGTGACTATGCACGCGCTCCCGGCATGCTCTTCCCGGGCGCGGCGGCGCAGACGGCGGACATCTGGCAGCTCTATCGCAATACGCGGCCCGGCGGCGCCGCCAAGGAGGTGTTCGCGGCCAACGTGATGGGCTTCGCCGTCGGTGGCAAGGAGGCGCGCCATGCGGTCGAGAACGTCCGCGCCTGGGTGCGGCAGCTCAACAACGAGCACATCCCGTATGCGCAGGTGGCATTGCGCCGGTCCGACCTGTGGCTACTGGGCTTCAAGGTCGAAAATGCCGAACTGCTGTTCCACGCGGACCACGGCACGCGCCTCGAGGTGCTCGGCGGCATCTACCACAACTTCAGCAAGTGGGACCGAGGCTCCATGATCCAATCGCGCGATTCGCAGGTCACCGCATGGTTCGTGCTCTGGAGCGGAGGCAGCCATCAGCCGGACGTGCTTGAGGCCGTGGCGGGGGAAGAAACCACGCGCATCCCTATCTGGCAGTTCCCTCTCATCGACAGGAAGACTCCTGCCGCGCATGACACGCGAGCCGGCACGTTCGTCGTTTCGCTCTTCAGCGACCCACGAGGGCAGGGAACCGGGCTGGAGCCCCGCGCGACTCGGGCCGAGGAGGTGCGCCAGCAGATCGCCTGGGACCGCCTGGACGGTTGTGCGCACATCCGCGGGTTCAACTATCAGCCCAGTTGGGCCAGCAGCGGCGTCGCGATCTGGCTCGACACGTTTGACGCCAAGCGGTTCCGCTTCGAGTTGGAACGGGGCAAACAGCTCTTCCCCAGCTTCAACTGCGTGCGTCTGTGGTTGAGTTGGAGCGCCTACGGCAAGCACCCGGAGCAGTTCCTGGCCAACCTCGGTTCGGCACTCGGCATTTGCCATGACCTGGAGCTGTTGGTGATCCCGGTCCTGTTTACGCGCTGGGACGGCAATCCGTCCTTTGATCCCGTGACGACAGTCCATCTGCGGAGCGCCGACTTCACGAAGATCGCTGGTGCCTATCTGGACGCAGTGGTCGGCAGGCATCGGGCCAACCCGGACATTCTGGCGTGGGATCTGTGCAACGAGCCGCTCTCGCAGAAACCGGAACAGCTGCACACAGCCGAGGGGCGGGCTGAGCGCGAATGGCTGCAGTTCGTCCATGCTCGTGTGAAGCAGCTCGCGCCGTCCGCCAAGACCTGCTTGGGCACGCTCTTCGACTATGGCTGGGGGCAGCTCGACGAGCCGTTTTGCGATCTGCTCACGCCACACATTTATCTCGCCGGGGCGACCGAGGAGCAGGTGGACGCGGCTGTCCGCAAGTACAAGGCCGACCTCCGGCAGCGTGGCGTGACCAAGCCGATCCTGGCAACGGAGACGTGCTGGGGGTCGCTCGATGACAGGAAGCGGCAGGAGATCATCCGCACGTCGCTGACCGTGCTGCGCCGGCACGGGATCGGCTTCCTACCCCATGCCCTTTACACCAGCCCGGTGGCCGACCTGCATCCGCCCGAGATGGGACCGGTGGCCGCGCCCGGCTACATGGGTTTCATCCGTCTCGACGGCTCGATCCGTCCGGGCCACGAGGTCTACAACGAGTTCTGCCCATGAAGCACCCCCTCACATCCCTTGCGGCACTCCTGCTCACGCCGCTGGCCGCGCTGCACGCCGACGCTGACTCAAAGCCCGCGCCCGACTTGAAGCCTGGCACGAGGATGATCCTGAAGTTCCCCGAACTGCCGCAGATGCTCTATGCCATGCAGTCGGGACAGGAAGCGACGACGCAGGCCTACCTCGCTCTGCCGGAGAACTACTCGCCGGAGCGGAGGTTCCCGTTGTTTGTCTTCCTGTATGGCGGGCATGGCGGCCCGGGTACAGGCCCTAGTCGTGGGCAGCAGATCATGGAGAACAAGGAC
>CAIZKT010000666.1:0-16935 GCA_903933565.1 uncultured Victivallales bacterium
CCCACGGCCTCGTGGGCAGTGGCCGCGCGCCGCGGCCGCTCCATCTCTTTGGACCGCCCACGGCCTCGTGGGCAGTGGCCGCGCGCCGCGGCCGCTCCATCTTTTTGGACCGCCCGGGGCCGCTCGGGCAGTGGCCGCTCAGGGCTTCGCCGGGGCGGGCTCGACGGGGGTGTTGAGCAGGCCGTAGATGCGCAGCTTCCAGCGCATGGCGTCGTAGTCGGCGAATTGCTGGGCGAACTCCGCTTCGGCGGCCCAGTCGCCAGCGTCGGCGCGACGCTGGCTGTCCAGCAACTTACCGACCAGCTCCTCGGCGGCTGGCTGCAAGCGCTCACCGTCCGCGGCGGCGGCGGTCAGCAGGGCCTTCAGTTCGGCGGGGATGGCTCCGGCAGTGAAGGCGGCCAGGAGCGGCGGCCGGAAGTCCAGCGCCCGCAGTTCGTCGCTGGCGGCTTTGCCATTCTGCTTGAGGAACTCGGTCGCCTCGGCGTTGGTGCGGCCCTTGAAATCCCAGAAGGCGAAGCGCAGGCGCAGGGCTCCGGGAGATGCTTTCAGCGTAGTGTTGACGGGGTAGTTGGTGAGTTGGACGGTGCCCGAGGCGATCTCCTCGGGCAGGAAGAGCAGGGCGCAGGGGCCGTCGCCCTCGCCCTTGGCCACGTCGAAGACACCGTCCAGATAGAGCAGGTAACTATCGGTAGCGGGATCGAGCGCCACGGTCGCGGGTTCGTGCTCGGCGGTGCGCGGCGTGATCAGCGTGCGGTCGCCCTGGCGGCGGTTGTGGCTGGTGAAGTAGCTCGGGTAGCAGCGGCACAGCACCTCGAGCGTCTCGATCTTCTTGCCCTCCTTGGGCAGGCAGGTCACCTGACACAGCAGCCTTTCCGAACCGCTGGTGGTGAGGAACTGGACTCGGACGCGGGCGTCGGCGGTCTCCCAGACCAGGTGGAAGGCGCCACGCTCACCGCGCTCGGTGACCCGCAGGTCGAGCAGCGGCGACTCGCCGACATCCTGGCCGTTGACCCGGAGGAAGAAGAAGCCCGAGTGATACCAGTTCGCGGCGCAGGGCATCGGCATGCCGAGGTAGCCTTCATCGTAGACCCGGACCCCGGGGTGGGAGGGATCGACGCAGGACGAGTACTTGATGGTGTAAGCGACCTTGCCGGAGTCCAGCAACACACTGCGCTCCTCCCACTTGTGCTCGCGGTGACCCTCCTTCAAGCCGGTCCGGTAGGTGGGGGCACGCTCCTGTATGGAAACCGGCGGCGGACGCCCGGCCTCCGGCGCGCCGCGTGCGACGGGGATCCAGCCCAGCACGGCCAGCAGAAGAAGGCCCATGGCGGCGCGGCGGCATGTAGGGTTTGCCAACATATTCGGGGGCTCCATCTCAGGTTTGTGATTTCCGATCACCTGCCCTACGCCTCAGCGGACGCGCCAGGTGGCTTCGGTGGAGGCATGGCTGAACAGTTCGGTGACCCGCAACCGCCAGCGGCCCGGCTCGGCGTTGTAGGCTACCGGGACGCTCATCCGGCCGTGCCCGTTTTCGAGGATCAGCGTCCGGCCGCCCCACGCCGCAGGGTTGCCATCGGGGTCGATGACCTCGGCGTATACCGCCTGACGGGCACCGCCTTGGCCGGCTCCCGCCAGGGTAACTTGCGCCTGCAGTAACGCCCCGGGACTGGGCTGTGGCGAACTGAGTTGCACTTCGACCGCGCCGAGCCGTTCTGGCACGGCCAGGAAGAAATTGGCGCGGCCCCAGCGCAGGGAGGTCTCGATCTCGGCGGTGTGTCCGAGGTACTTGCCCTGGCGGAGGTCGTAGACATATCTGGGGGTCGGCAGGGTGATGCGGGCGGGCTGCGGCGCGCCGGCTAGGGTTCCCGCCGTGGGGGAGAACCAGTCGCACTGCATCTGGCGCCACAGGCCAAACACCAGCGCGTCGCCCGTGCGCCAGACTCGAGTCTCGGTCAGCGGCAACGCCTCCCCGTCGGGGGCTGCTGCGGTCACGGGAGCGGTTACCTGCGCCAGCGCGTACAAGCTGCGGACAAAGCGCCGCGCCGCGGCGTACTGGGCCTCGTCAGCCTTGTCCGACAGCACCTGAAAATTCAGCAGGATGGCGCGCCCTCGGCCTACCGTGTTGATCAGCATGACCGGCGTCCCATCCACCTGGCCCAGCGCCTGGGCCCCCGCGACCTCGATGCCGGGGTCAAGGCGTGATGCCGGGGTCTGCAGCAATAGCTCTTTGCCCCCGAATTGCAGCTTCAGATCAAGGGGTTTGATGAGGGGCGCGCCGCGGCCGCTGCGACGGATGCCGAACAGCGCCTCGAGAGAGCCCGGGGTGGTCGGCTTGCAGTGGCCGTCGAAGACCCCGGGGCGGACATCGGCAATCACCGTGCCGCCCGCTTCGACAAAGGCGCGGATGAGCTCAGCCTCATCGGCGGCAACCGCCTGGGTCAGAGGCAGCAGCAACAGGCGGAACTCGCTCGGCCGCAGGGCTCCCTGGCGGAGCATGGCTTGGGTCAGGTAGCGGGCGTCGAGTCCCAGCTCCGAGGTAAGGCGCAGCCAGGCCTGGTGCGTGGCTTCGGCGCCGACGTAGCCGGCGCTGCCGTCAAGTCCGTGCGCCAAAGCGGAGGGCAGGGAGTAGAACACCGCGATACCGCTATGCACGGGCTGGGCCTGCAACAGCAGGTCGCCGAGTCCACGGCGCACGGGGGTCATTTCCGCGGTCAATTCCGCGGTGGCGGGATAGAAGTCGAGGGTAGGGGTGACGTAGCCGCGCCAACTGCCGATACCGGTCCACATCCAGTACCAGACGCTGTCCATATTGCGCATGACCATGCGCCAGGCGGCATCGGTAAGGGCATCCGCGGTCTTGCTGTAGCCCATCCAGTTGGCCCGGATCAAGGCCCGCGGCGCCGCGGCGCGGATGATGTCGTCGCCGAGGCCGGGATACGGCGAGTAGAAGGTGTTGATGCCGAGGATGGTATCAAAATCATCCCCGAAGCCACCGGTGCCCTCGAAGCCGGTGAGGGCTTGCGGATCGAGGTCGCGGAACGCCTTGACGAAGCGGCCGGAGAACTGCATGAGATTCCAGCGGGAAAAGGCCTGCCGGTCATACCAGCGGGCGTAGAGTCCCTTGTCGCGGGCGGCAGTCTCCATATTGTCCTTAGGGTCCAGGAGAGCGACCTCGGTGAAGGCGGCGTAGGTGGCATTCCAGGATGCATTCAGGCGCTCGATCGTGCCATACTGCGCCTGGAGGTAGCCGCGGTAGGCCTGGATGCAGGCCGGATGCACACAGCAGCCCTGAGTCACGCCTTCGTCGCCCAGCGAGTAACAGAAGACGCCATGCTCGCGGTGCTTGGCCTGCCGGTCGACGATGCGGCGGACGTACTGGTCGATAGCCGGGGCGTCATTCCAGCACAGCGTGGTGTTGTTGCCATTCTCCCCACGCACCTGCATGACGCCGTTCGGGTCCTTGGGGTCAAGGATGCGGGTGGTGTAGGGCACGAGCGCGATGTCGCTGGCGGCAAGGGCGGGGATGGCCTTCGCCTGGCCGAAACTGCCGACCAGGCAGAGGTTCATGCCGGCCTGGCGCATCTGCTGCCAAGCGTAACCCGCCAGCACGTCCGTCGGCGTGTCCCACTGCAGGAAGTTGAACTGCCCACGCCGCCGTTCCGGCACGTAGAATGACCCCTCGCCGGCATCGACCTCGCGGCCCTCGAACCGCAGCACGGCCTGGCAGCGCATGAGGATGGTGTCGTGGGGACCGGGCTGATACTTAAATGGCAGCTTGGCATTCTCCTCGAGGGGCGCCAGCAGATCGCGCTGTTCGAGCACGCGGTCGAAGGAATCCCTGAAGCACAGACGCAACTGGCTTCCGGCCGGCACCGGTCCGCGCAGAACCGCACACCCCGTCAGCGTGTCGCCGCGTTCAGCGAAGGACTGGTCAAGACGTACGGCCTCCACCCCAAACGGCGAGGTGACCTCGAACGCCGTAGCCGCAAACGCCTCGACGCCGCGGCGGCTGCGAACGATGGCGTCGATGACGTAGGCGCCGGCCCGCAGGCGGGGCAGGGCGACCGGCACGGCGCCGGGACGCTCAACCTCGAGACTGAGGCTCTCTTCCTCCAGCGCCAGAATCCAGCCATCGCTGCGCCGCCGCACATTGATATCAACCTGGAGCCGGGAAGGCGCCGTCGCCGTCCGCGCGATCTCGACCACCCACGCCGGCGGCGGCGGCACGGGTCCGCCCTCGGCCCGGGCTCGGAAGGCAACCGACACGGCGCCTTCGCGCCCGGCGGCCCAGAGCACGCAACGGGCCACCCAGAGCAGGCGGTAATCGTACTCGGCCACGGCGGCATAGCTGAACTCGCTCTTTGGGGTCAGGGCCCAGGGCTCATAGCCGAGGCGGACGCCGCGGCCCGCACCAAGACGGTAGGCGCTGAGGACATCCGTCGGCGCCTTGCCATCCAACTCGGGAAGGCCGTCCATGAGCCAGGGCACCGGCGCGGGCAGGCGCCGTTTGGCCGTCATGAATTCCGTGGCCGTCGGCCCGCAACACACCAATCCGGCGCCCTTGGCCACCTGTTCCATGATCAGAAACTGAAACTGCGGCGGGAGCTTTTCGAAGCGCGCATTGGCGAAGACGTAGACCTGATATGGCTGGGCCAGCAGTCGTTCGGCGCGGCGTCTGCCGAGTTCCAGTCCGAAGAACTCGTCGCCCTTGCTGCCGCCAAAGAAGATGGCGTCCGCCTCGAGGTCGACGCGCTGGGCGAGTTCCACCACTTCGCGCAGGCGGGTTTCGGGGGCGAACCACTCGCCCGTGTAGGCGCCGGGGTTGACGAAGAAGAGAGCGCGCGGCGCCCCGCCGACATAGCCACGGGCCCAAGGGCGGTGCGGGGTGACCAGCTTCGTGGCCAGGCTCTGGTCTTCCTCGACCTCCTGTTCGGTGGTGGCGGCCCGAGCTCCCAGGGCGACGGCGAAAAGGGCAGAGACCAGCCAGAGCAGACGGCGTGAGGTGGCGTAGTTCACCGGAAAAATCCTCCCTTGGGTCACGGCATCGAGCGGTTCAGGGCCGCCAATTTCACTTGCCAGTAAAGGGTTTCCACGTCGGCGCGCAGCCCCTGGACGGCACCGAGAGCTTGGGCCCAGGCGGGGGCGAGCACGGCCGGGCTGTCCCCCAGTTGCTGAAGCGCGGCGCAGTCTCTCTGAAGCTGCGCCAAGCGTTGCTGCTGCGCGGGCGCCTCGTCACGGGTGAGGGCGACAAGCTCTGTCAGCTTGGCGGGGAGAGTCCCCACGGCGGTGGCGATGGCCGCGGCGTAGGACTCCTGCCGGGGCGCGGCAGCGCGGTCCGCGGTCCAGTAACCCGTGTTCACAAACACCAGCGCCTGCTCTCCGTCGGCCAGGCGTGCGATCTCCGCAATCCGCTCGGCCGAGGGGCTCCACTCCGAGCCGACAAAGGCGAGATGCCCAAAGCGCGAGGCGCGGTTGAAGACGCGCTGCACGTCGGCCCAATTGTGCAGCTCGAGCTTGCCCCCCGCCTGCCGTTCGCGGCAGAGGTTGAAACCCCAGAGAGCGCCGGGCGTCGGCGGCGCTACCTTCAGGTCGGCGAAGGGCAGGGCGCCTTCGCAGATCCAGGCGTCGGCCTGACGGCGAACGACGGCCTTCCAGCCCGAGGTCCAGAGGCTGTCGCCGTTGTGATTGTCATAGCAGGCGCCGCCGGCGGACACGGCACACTGGACGTAGTCGTCATGCACATGGGCCGGATCGAGGAACAACTCCACCGCATCATCCTCCCAGAACGGCCCGTCGCGCGGGGTGACCGCCGCCCGGAGGGTGCCCATCGAGGGCTCCTGACAAACGACGGCCACGTAGAGATGCGTCGCATCGTAGAGCAGGCGCAGCACGGTCTGCTGCGGGGCCAGGTCATCTCGACCGCTCACGGTGAAGCCGCTGACCTCGACCGCAGTCGCCCACGAGGGCTCGTCGAGGACGCCGTCCAAGGTGACTGGACCGGCTGCCGGGAGCGCCAGGCAAGTGCGCGTCGGCGCCGCCGTGTTGTCGGCAGCACGAGCCCCCGCGCCAAGCAGAACCGCGGTGGCCCAGGTCAACCCCGCCAGGCGGAACCTGGCGATGTGTCCGTCTCTCCCACGCGTAGGCACGGTAAACTGCCCCCCTTGGCTTGCACTACCGAAGCGCCATTCTCGAACCAAACCCAGAACTCGCCTTGCCATGCAGCGCAGGCGGTGGCGGGTGACTTCAGCGGAGGAAGACAATCAGCACGATCGCCAGGATGATCATGATGGCGGTCCACACGGTGGCGGTAATCCACTTGTCCGTCACCGGCGGCCGGACGGATACCGCCCTCGTCTGCACTGGGGCCGCGACTGGCACTACCTTGAGCCAGGCATGGACTCCGCCCAGGCGCAGGCGGGCGGAGGGGCCCAGCTTGGTTGCCACCGTGATCTGCTTTTCAGCCAGGAAGGTGCCCACGAAGCTATTCAGGTCCTCGATGACGATCTCGCTGCCGTTGACGGTGATGCGGGCGTGGTGTCGGGACACCGAATCGTCTGCGATCATGATCGTGTTGGTGGGCAGATGGCCGACCGTATTGCGCCCGGGCCAGAGCAGAGCGAAGTCCTCGCAGGCGGCCTTGTCGTCCTGCCAATGCAACTGATAGCCGCTGGGCACAGCCTCGGTCCCGACACAGAGGACGCACTGTCCGAAGTGGAACACGTCGCCGGGCTTGGGAGTAACTTGGTCGACGCTCTGGTCGCCCTTGAAGGTGCCGTGCGAACTACGGTTGAGCAAGACCCAGCCGAGGTGTCGGTGTTCGAGCTGGAAGTGCTCGCGACTGACGGAGCGTGTAGCCTCATGCCCGAGAGCAATCGTGCAGGACTGCGACCTCCCGACGGTGAGCACCGCCCCGACCGGGAGAGAATCCGTGGAAAAACGGCGGATCTCAACGCCTTGGCGGCTGAGGATTCTGTACATGGACATGACAACCTTCTCCTTCAGCTTCCGGGCAGCGACGCGGCCCTCTATATAACGATACCACGCGGTGGTGTGCAGGGAAAGGGCAGGGCTGTTCCAAGTAAGAGCCCCCCGCTGGATCTGGCAGACGTCTGCCATGATGCTGCTTGCCGCCTTGGAGCCCGCGATGCCCAGCCCGTTTCGGGCGGGTTCGCGGTATCCCCAAGTACGGCGGAAGCCCCGGCAGGGCCGGTGCGGACCGCCGGCTCCAGCGTGCTTACCACCCGGAAAAAGAAACAGCCCCGGGGAAAGGGTTCGGCGAGGGCAAGCGTTTTTTGAGCGCTGCGTGGCATAAACTCAGAAGACCTCGAATTCAGACAACCACATGAAGGCGGCTCGGCCCGGGTGACCGGAACCCGTCGGCTGCCAGATGCGAACCCCGGCCGTCGTAACCGCGGGGAAGGTATGCCGGGAGCATTGTCCTTCCCGCTGGTCCTTAACGCTCACCTGCGTCGCCCAGGTTGCGCCATCCCAGGTTTGGACCTCGTAGGCAACGGAGGTGCGGTAACCCTCGTAGAAGGCCCACCACAGGGCCACCCCGGTGACGGTGCGGGGCGCCGCGAACCTGAGACTGATCCAGTGTGGCTGGCCATTCTCCTGGGAGAGCCAGGTGCGGCCGGCGGTGGTGCCGCCGCCCGCGTCCATTTTCAGGCCATCGGTGACCACCTGCCAGGCTTGCCAGGCAGCGGCTGTGGTGACGCTGTCAACCGCCAGAACCGAGCCATCGGGCAGCCTCTGTACCGGCGGGCAGGAGAAGGACAGCGACCAGTCCATGAGGGTATCGTCCAGGGCGCAGTCGTCGAGGCTGATCGAGACGGTAGTGCGGGTAGCCGGCGGGTTCGCCAGGGTGCTCAGGTCGATCGTGATCAGGGCTTGCCTGGGGTCGAGGAGCTTAAAACTCACGCCCGGCGCTCCAGTCGCCAGGCGTTTGCCGTTGATCGAGACCTGTAGCGAGTCCGGAACCAGCGCGTTCAGTTCGTCCTGCACCAGCAGGCTCACGGTCTGAGGCGCCGTCTCGACGCTGCCCAGATCCACGGTTGCCGCGGTCCCGAGCTCCTTGCCATCGACGGTGCAGCGTAACACGGTCGGCGGTCTGACGTCGTCCAGGTTCACGCCGTCTGGCACATTCAGCACCAGCAGGGTCCGGCCGTTGCTGATCTTTCCGACCTCGAGACGCAGGCGCAGGACCTCACCGCTGGCCTCCACCACGGCGGGCTCCCAGGCTCCTGCCGCGTTGCGGTAGAGGACCTTGGCGGTAGCTGAAACGGCGGGAATGACAAGGTTGACATCGGCCGTCGTCTGCAGGCTGTAGATCGTGGCTCGAGCTGCGGCCTCGGCTGCCGCCGCGCTCAGCAGGGCGAGGGCCAGCATCATGGTCGCCGACGGAGGTGGGTGAAGGGGGTGCAGCAGCGATGGTATCCTCATTGGGGTGTCCCTGTGAGGGTTAGCAGCAACAGGTCGTAGTAGGCCTCCAGGTCCCGCCAGGCGGTGGCCACGGACATCGGCATGCCGACTGGGTCGATGGCGGTGGTGCCGTCATCCCGGACGTCGATGCGCAGGTCTTCCAGGCACAGCAGCGGCTTGGCTCCAGGCCAGGCCAGGTATACCGCCACGGTGTCGAAGAGCACGCTGCTCTCGGTCAACTCATCGACGGCGCCCTTGCCAGCCCAGAGGCGGTAGTTTTCCAGCAACGCTCGGATCACGGGATCCGGGCAACGCTTCAGCGCCGCAAAACGCTCGCCGCCGAGGCGCACCAGGCCGCAGGTATCGAGCGGCGTGATGACCGCCTGCTTCCACGGCGCGAGTAGAGCCGTCTTGGCCGCCGGCACATTCGCCTTCAGGTTCCACTCGGGACAGACCGCCCCGCCGTTGTAGCCGCGCCGCACCGCCCCCTGCATGCCGACGAAGATGGCCTTGGCCGCGACCTCCGGCCGACGCCCGAGCGCCGCGGCGACCGTGTCGGATGGCCCGATGGAGATGATGGTGATGGGAACGGGCGAGGCGTCGAGGGCATCAATGAGGGCCTGAACCCCGTCCTGGTGGACCGTGCCGGCGTAGGACGCCAGGTCGTAACCCTCGACCCAGGCCTGCTGCTTGCCGCTGCCCTCCCTGCCGCCGGCGCCGAGGCCAATGGCGACATCGGTACGTCCGGCGACGGTCAACAGTTTGGCGATGACTTTGGCCCGGTATTCGGCCTTGCCGTAGGTGGTGGTAACCAGCCTGAGATCAAGCTGCGGACTGCGCAGCAGCATGGCCAGGGCCCAGGTGTCGTCGATGTCGTCGCCGAGGTCGGTGTCCAGGATCACCGGAAGCCGCGGCGCCGTGTCGGCCGCCGAGAGTGAGAGCGAGAGGGCGGCCATCGACATTACGTTCGGGTGGCTCATGGTTGCGTTTCCTTTCCTGATCTGTCGGTCCACTTTCCTTGCACCGCCGCCTGGGAGGTGCCGACTGGCGCGGCGAAGCGTAGTTCCCAGCGGGCCGTGCCAGCGGCCTGGCCTTCCAAGACGACCGCCAGCAGGCGCTCGCCCTTCAGGGTTGCGCTGACGACCCTGGCCCCGACGGCGCTGGCCGAGGTGAAGGTAAAGCCTTCGGGCACGTGGAAGAATAGCGTCTGCCGGTGGTCTGCGACGAGCACAGTCGCGCCCTCCAACCGGCTCGCATCGGCGTTCCAGCACAGATCGCGCAAGCACGTCCCGCCCTGGGTAATGTGCCGGTCGGTCGAGATGAACTGCGGTCGGCCGGTCACCGGGTGCAGCGCCAGCAGCAGGCAGGACCGCGGCGCCAGCGGTCGGCTGAACCGTCCCGAGAGTTCGCCCAGAAATTCCTCTGACCAGAATTCGAACGCCAGATACCTGCCATCCCCGTCCAGGCCGAGGTCCGCGAAGGCGAACTCCACCGGCGCCACGTCCTCGCTCCAGTTGAAGAGCGCGACCACGTCCCAGGCGGCAAAGGGCCGGGCCAGCTTCAGGTCCCAGACAGTCTTTAGCTCGAAGATGGGGTAAAGGTCGAGGGGCCTCACGTCGCACACCGGCAGCGCCCGCTGGATGAGCCGGATGCGGTCCGCTGGCAGCTCGCCCAGCTTGTCCCCCGAGAACATCACCTGTCCCGGCAGAGCCACGACGGTGGTGGCAATGCGGGCTGCGTCGCGTTCCCGGGCCGGGCCGACCAGGAGGGTGTCGGGATCGTTGTACCAGACCAGGTTGTGAGCAAAGAGCTGCTGCAGGGTGACGCGAGCCTGGTTGATCAGTCCGCGCCATTGCGGCGCTTCGTTCGGATGGACGATATCCCCGCCGATCCGGGCCGCATCCGCGAGGGCGGTTTCGGGGCCGGTGTAGTGGCCAGCGCAGGCCAGCATGATACGGTCGGCGCCGATCCCAGCGCGGAGCGCCTTGACACAGGCTTCCAAGGGCTTCGCGCAGCGGTTGCGGAAGGCGGCGCGCACCTCGTCGCGCTCGTAGAAGTGCGCCGAGTAGTGCGGGCTCTGGGCTGACATGCCGTCGATCTTGAAGAACTCGTAGCCCCAATCGCGCGACATGAGCCGCTGGGTGTCGCGCAGGTATCGGCGCACCGCGGGCTGCGAGGGGTCAAGCAGGTACAAGGCGCACCAGTTCTGCATGGGCTTACCGGCGGCGTCGTGCAGGAACCAGGACCTATGCGCCTCGTAGAACTCCTGGCTGCCGGTCCCAAAGGGCACCACCCAGATGCCGGGCTTGAACCCCAGCGCCCGAATCTGCTCAGCCAGCCACTTCATGCCGTGCGGGAACTGCCGCGGATGGGCAACTTGCGTGAGATGGTGGAAGTCCCGCACCGGCTGGTGGTCGGAGTTGGCCTGCCAGGACTCGATCGACCAGATGTCCAGCCCGAACGGCCGCAGCAGCCGCGCCCCGACCTCGGCCTCGGCGAGGTTCTCCTTCTCGCCGGCCTGGTCGAAGTAGACGTTCCAGGACATCCAGCCCGACGGCGCCGAGGGGCAGCGCTTGCGGTTGATAGGCCGGTAGCTGGGCACGTAGCGCGAACGGTAAAAGTGCTCCCGGAGGTCAAAAACCAGCATCGAAGCGCCCGCCTGTTCCGGCCGCGCGGTCAGGCGAAGGTGGAACCGCGGCGCGTGCCCGGGGCCATTCGGCTCCGTCGTGATCCGCACGATTTCTCCGGCGAAGCGCAGCAGTGTGTCTGTCTGTGCCTCGAAAAGGGCGTCGTTCAGGGCACTGTCCGCCGGACCGGACGCCATCTGCACCACCGGCGACGTCGGCCGCGGTGAGATACAGCAGGCGAATGCGGCCCGGCCAACCTGGGCGGTGCCCGTGAAGCTGAGGCGCCCGCGGTACGAGAGGAAGGCGCGGTGGATGACGGTCAGCTCAAGTCGGTCGGGGCTGCCGCCGACCAGGACGTAGCCGTTGACGTTGCCCTGGGGGGTGAGCAGCGCCAGTCGATCGGACACGCCGTCGCGGGCCAGGTCGAAGCCCCATCCGGTCTCCTTGCCATCGGCGATCTCCGCAAACGCCAGCGTGCCAACCACGGTCGCCCCGGTCCCGGCGTGCTGACAGGTCAGCCTTGCCGTCTGCGGCTCGAATTCAAGCTTCCAGCCGGTCGATTCCCAGCGGAACAGCGCGCTCTTCATGGCCGTCCTTTCATGGGCGTCCCGCCGGACGCTCAAGTTCGTGGGTGCCTAGACCCAAGAGGCTTTCGCAGAACCCCACACCTGTCCCCTTCAGCCAGCGCTAGTTATGCACCCCATGACGCAGCCCTCAGCTGGGGGGATTGAGGCGACCGGTGCGATAGGGTTCGACGTCCACCGCCGCGTAGCGGAAGCCGGCCTGGCGGGCGGTTTCGGCCAGGCCCTGTCGGAAGGCCTCCTCCGTCAGTCGTGGCAGGTCTTCGGTGCCCAGCTCAAGCCGCACCACGCTGCCGTGATGCCGGGCGCGGCAGACCACGACGCCCTGGGCCTCCAGCCAGCTCTCGACGAGGTCGATTTGTTCGAGCTTGCGTGGGGTGATCGGGTCGCCGTAGGGGATGCGGGAGGCCAGGCAGGCGGCCGACGGCTGGTCGGCCGTCGGTAGCCGCAGCAGCCGCGATGCGGCGCGAATCTCGTCTTTCGTCCAGTTCAGCTCGCGCAGGGGACTCAGCACCCCCATTTCCTCGACGGCGCGCTGCCCTGGGCGATAGTCGTGGACATCGTCGGCGTTGCCGCCATCGGCGATACTGGCGATACCTTCCTGATCGGCCAGCGCCCGCAGCGCTTGCAGGATGGCCCGTTTGCAGTGGTAGCAGCGCTCGTTGCCGTTGTGGCAGAATCCCTCGACGGCAAAGGCATCCAGCCGGATCACGCGTTGACGCAGGCCGAGGATTGCGGCGAGGGACCTGGCCCGCGCCAGGGTGCGTGCCGGGACCGCCGCCATGTCCACGGTTACCGCCAGGAGTCGTGGACCCAAGGCGCGCTGGGCTACGGCAGCCAGGAAGGTGCTGTCCACCCCGCCGCTGAAGGCGACCAACAAGGTCTGCCGGGAGGCCAGGAAACGCTCCAGTTCGGCCAGGCGTTCCGGGAGGGTTGCCGTGGGTGGCTGTGCCATGGTCTGGGTCTCCCGCGAGGGGGTACACTCTGGCGGCCTCATCTGGCCCCGCACGGGGCGCCTGGCGCTCACGCCAGCCGACGGAGACGGACGATGACTTCGCACATGGAGCGGATGGTGTGGTAGCAGATCTTCCAGTTGTGGCCCATGTAGTCCCACAGCACCGTGCCGTCGCGCGCCAGGAGCGGGAACCACTCGCCCTGCTCCCAGTGGATCATGCGCTTGAAGACGAAATCGTGGATGTTGCAGAAAGCTTGCCAGTAGCGCTCGTCGCCGGTCAGTTCGAAGGCATCCAGGAAGCCGACGAGGGCCTCGGCCTGCTGCCAGAACTCCTTGTTCATCTCGGTGGCGCCGTGCTGGCGGTGCCCTTCGGTGAACAGGCCGCCGTACTGCGGGTCGACGCCGTGGGCCAGCGTGTGTTCGAAGATGGGCTGCGTCCGCGGCAGGCCCTCGCGCCGGTCCTGGCCGCGGATGGTGAGGCTGTGCAGGTACAGCCAGGCGAGTTCGATGTTGTGGCCGTACGAGGTGGTCTCCGGCGGTTTGCCCGACGGGTCGAAGCGGTCGCTGCCCCAGAGCGTGCCCAGTTGCAGGTTCGGGATCGGCGTCCAGTCCGGGGCAAACATGCTCATGCCGGTGCCGGTCAGCGGATCGACCATGCGGGCGAAGATCAGGTCGGTCACCGCTTCCAGCGCCTGCCGATGCCGCGGCGCTGCGGTCAGTTCGGTCAGGGTGGTGAAGGCCTCCAGCAGATGCATGTGGACATCGAGCGACTTGTGGGCGATGCCATCGGCGCGCACGATATCGAGAGTCCAGTCGCGGCTGAAGTGCTCAAAACATCCGCCATAGCGCAGGTCGGCGGCGCGGGCCAGGACCAGGTCAAAGAGGTGGCAGGCACGCTCACGATACTCGGGCCGCCCCGTGGTCAAAGCCAATTCGCTGTAGGCATAGATCAGAAAAGAGTGCCCATACATCACCTTGCGCGTGTCCTTCCACGCGCCGTCGGCCTCGGTGATCCAGACGTAGCCATCGTGCTCCGTATCCCGAAACGCCTGTTCCAGGAACTCGGTTCCCTGCCGCAGCATCTGCTCCCACCCCGGCCAGTCCCAGCCGAGGCGCACGGCATGAGCCAAGGTGACCAGGCAACGGCCCTGGCAGAGCAGCGTCTTCTCCGTGACCCCCGTGCGTCGGCCGTGGCGGTCGTAGTTGGTTTGGAAGCCACCCCATACAGGTTCCGCGGCACGCTGTATCCAAAAGGGCAGAAGATGGTTACGAAGGTAGTCTTCGGTTTGTGCAAGGACGTCAGTGAGCATTGACGGCTCCCTCAGGCGCTAACCTGCCTCACTGGGTCAGGTCATTAAGCTTACGGATCTGCTGGGCTCGCCGCCGGGCGTCTTCGGCCGTGGGCAGATCGAGGTCGGCAAGGTACTCGTAGAGCGTAGCGGCGGTGGAGAGGTCCGTTTTGCGACCGCTGATCTCCAGCAGGTGTGCCGCGTCGTAGATGCTGCGGGCCAGGTAGAAAGAGTCGCGGCGGAGGTTCTGCTTGCGGTCCTGTTCGTAGCGGTAGAAGATGTCCAGGTAGGACTTGACGGCCAGATTGTTATCGCCCGCCATCTCGTAGCACTTGGCCAGGCGGTACATGGCTGTCTCCCAGAGGTCGGCGGGGGTGGTGCGCCCCTCGGTGATCTCGGTGAAACACTTGATGGCCTCGCTGAGGCGCGCCTTGTCGGCGCTGGCCAGAGAGTAGAGCATCTCGCCGCGGCGTCCCAGCGCCGCCAACCCCAGCCGGGTGTCGCCCGCGAGGTCGCGGGCCTTGGTGAAGTGCTCGATCGCCTTGTCGTACAGATCCTGTCGCGCCAGCGTGTCACCGTAGAGCAGTTCGGCCCGCGCCAGCACCTCGGCTCTGGGCTTCGGATTCTCCGTCGCCAGAAGCTGGTCGAGCAGCAGCGTGCTCGAACCCAGGTGCTCGAGGCGGTACGAGCAAAGGGCCGCTTCATACAGAGCCGCCGGAGCCAGGGCAGACTGCGGGTGCTTGCTGGCTAACTGCGAAAAGTACTGCTTGGCCTGCTCGTAGTCCTTCCGGTTGGCGTAGTGGTCGCCGAGCTGTAGCATGATGTCCGGAGCCAGGGGTAAGGCGCTAAACTTCTCAATGAAGGCGTTGCCGTCGGCCACCGCCTTGTCGTACTCTGCCCGCATGAAGTACACGACGGTACGATGGTAAAGAGCATGGGGATAGAGTTCGGAGGTGGGATGTTTGTCGATCACGGCGGAAAGCAATTGGATCGCCGCATCGGAGTCGCCCGCCCCCATCGCCGCCTCGTAGCCCTCCATCAGTGCCCTGGGTAGGCTGTCAGCGTTGGCATGCTGCTCGATGAAGGTACGGAACTCGGCCAGGGCCGCTTGAAACTCATCACGGCTACCCGCCCCGTAGCGCAGGGCGATAGCACGCTCCAGCCGGGCCGTCTCCACTGCGGCGCTGTGCGGGTACTCCGAGGTGAAACGCGCATAGGCGGCCGCGGCGTCGGCGAAGTGCTGCATCTCGAACAACGCACGGCCTTGGCGCAAACGGGCTTCCTCGCCAAACTCGGTGTCGTGGTAACGCTCGCATACCGCCGCGTAGTTCAGCGCCGCCGCCGTGTAGTTGCCCATGGCGAAGGCAGTCTCGGCCGCCAGGAATACGGCCCGGCCTTTCTCCTGAGGCGTGGTCCCTAAGGCCTCCGCCGCGGCAAAGGCCTTCACCGCTTGCTCCGGTACCCCGGCGTCTTTCATGCACCAGGCCCGGCTGATGGCAGCGCGGTAGCGGAAGGCAGGCGAGGCGCTCGGATGCGCAACCACTTCGGCGAAGTACTCGGAGGCCGTGATCGCATTGTTGGTCTCGCGCAGCAGTTCGGCCAAGCGAATCAGGGCGGGCACAACCTCGGGCCGGGCGGCGTAGTCGCGCTTGAAACGCTCGAGGGTATCGATCGCCTGCGGAATTCGTTTCAGCGCGATGTGCGCCTCGGCGGTGCGCAGGAGGCTGTCGACGCGCTGGTCGTCCGTCAGGGCCATAGCGGTGACCTGGGGCAGGACGCCGAGCGCCTCCTCGAAGCGCGAAGCGTCGAGCAGTGCCGCCGCCAGGGCGGAGGTGGTGAGCCACCAGTCGCCGTCGGGATGCTTGGGGCGCTCTGCCGCAATCTCCTTGTAGGCCGCGACGGCAGCGTTCAGGTCACCCTTCTGAATAAGCACCAGCACCCGGGCGCGGCTGACCTCGACCCGGTCGTCACCGCTGGCGCCCTTCTCCAATTCGGCCAGCGCGACCTCCGCCTGCGGCACCCGGTTGGTCACCAGCCAGACGGTGATCAGACGCATGCGCGTACGCCGGGCATAGGGTGCGCCAGGGAACTCCTGGAGCAAGCGCTGAAGGTGGGCTTCGGCTTCCTGCCAACGCTGCTGCAGGATGCAGACGTCGGCCAGCAAGTAGAGCGCCTGGCTGCGCAGGTCGGCATCCACCGTGCTGTCAAGCAGGGGCGCTGCCTCCTGGCTGGCATCCTGCAGTTTACCCTGAGCCCGCAGCACGACGGCGCGCCAGTATCGCAGGGCATGCAGGTAGTAGGTCTCCGTGAGGCCCTGACTCTTGGCGCGGTGGAACTCGAGTGCCTCGGCTGCCTTGTCGTAGGCGTCCTCCATCACGTAGGCTTTCGCCACGTGAATCGTAGCGTCGGCAAAATCAGGTTCCTTGAAGCCGGTAGCCTGGCGGTAATCGAGGAAGAACAACGCCGCGGCGCGGTAGACGCCCTGACTCATGGCGCGCAGGCCTTTGTCACGAGCCGCATAAGGGTCCTGGCTGGCCGCGGGCGCGCTCGGGACGGCCGCCGGAGCGACCGGCGCTGGGGCATTCTGGGCCAAGGCGCAAGGCAGGACCAGGGCCGCCACAAGGCCGACCGTGGCGAGCCCCAAAGCACATCTCACGAGGCGCCAAAGCGCCCACGCGGGAGTCGTCTGAATTCCAGGCATCATAGGTCGGCGTCCGACAGGCACGCAGTAATGACTGACCGGCCGGTTCTAAGCGTTTCGCCAGGCCAAGCGCGCCCTAATGTAGCATCCGCGCCGGGCAAGTACAGCCTGGGTGCGGCGTCCGGGTTCCGGGTTCCGGGTTCCGGGTTCAGCGGGGCCCCCGGCTGTGGCCGGACCTACCGGAACGAGACTTGTTGACGCGGTTCCCCTTCCGATCCGGCCGGGACGTGGCGGATCGCCTGGAGGGCGGCCCTGCGTGGCCGCCGCGGCGCCGACGCAGCGGCGCCCTCCAACGCCCGAAGTCCGCCGCGGCGGACTCCGGGGCGGAATGGGAAGCGCTTGGGGTCATACGAGGTTGCGG
>CAIZKT010000667.1:0-10948 GCA_903933565.1 uncultured Victivallales bacterium
CCCCGCGGCGGCGGTTGTGCCTGCCCCCGCGGCGCCGGTTGTGCCTGCCCCCGCGGCGGCGGTTGTGCCTGCCCCCGCGGCGCCGGTTGTGCCTGCCCCCGCGGCGGCGGTTGTGCCTGCCCCCGCGGCGGCGGTTGTGCCTGCTCCCGCGGCGCCGATTGTGCCTGCCCCCGCGGCGGCGGTTGTGCCTGCCCCCGCGGCGCGCCCGACGGAGATTGCCGCAGTTACGCTCGAGAGTCCGGCGCCGCTGCGGCAGCACCGCGATAGCTTTCCTGCCGCGGTAGCGGTGGTGTCCGTCGCGGCGGCGGAACCGCCGCCGACGGCCGTCCTGCAGGAGCCTGCCTACGCGGCGGTGCCGCCACCGAGCGCGACGCTGCAGGTCGCCGAAGAGCGCCCGCCGCCGCCGCCCGGCGAGGCTGCGGGCGAACTGGCGCCGACCCGCCTGTTCCAGGCATTGCTCGGTCAGCTCGAGCAGGACCCGGTCGGCGTCGCCTTGCTACCCCTGCTCAGACGGCTCCGGCCGGTCTCCATCATCGGCAACGTCTTCCAGGTCGCCTATGACGCCGAGGAACTCTCGGGCGACGAGATTCGGCGGGTGCAGATGCCCGAGACCATGAACGTCCTGCGTGAGTGTTTTGCGCGGGTTGCGGCCACGCCCGAGAGCACCATCGTGGTCAAGCGCTGGATTGCGTCGGTCTCCGAGGAGCAGCGCGGTGCGCGGCGTCGGCCGAGCGCGGAGGAGCGCAGCCGGGTAGAGAATCTGCCGTTTGTGCGCGAGGTCTGCGCCACCGTGGGCGGTCAGGTCGTCGATGTCCGCGTGCAGGGGCTTGAACCCCGGCGCGGGGAGCGCTGAGAGCCATGCTCGATTCCGCCGCCTACCCGCAGTCGTTGCAGCGCCTGATCGGTTGGTTGTGCCGCCTGCCCGGCATCGGTCGGCGCACGGCTGAGCGTCTGGCCTTGGCCTTACTCGAGTGGCCGACGGAGGACTTGGCCCACTTCGGCGAGCAGCTGGCGCACTTGCGGCAAGAGGTGAAGACCTGCACGGCCTGCGGCAACTTCAGTGACGCGGAACTGTGTGGCATCTGCAGCAACCCCCGGCGGCAGACCGATATCCTCTGCGTAGTCGAGACCGCGGCACAGATTCCCGTCTTCGAGCGCAGCGGCGGTTACCATGGCCTGTACCATGTTCTCGGGGGTCGCATCTCGCCGCTGCACGGCAAGGGTCCCGACGACCTGACCATCCCCGCGCTGCGCCGCCGTCTCCAGTCGGGCACGATCCGGGAGCTCATTCTGGCCACCAGCTCCGATGTCGAGGGCGAGGCCACGGCGGCGTTTCTGGCGGCTGAACTCGCGCGGCCGGAGTTGAGCATCACCCGTCTGGCCTCGGGCGTCCCGGTTGGGGCGGACCTGAGTTACGCGGATGCGGCCACGCTGGCCTCCGCCCTCGGTGGTCGCCGCGCCATGAGGTGAGCCGCCGTGGGCGAGCGCTTCCCCAAACTGCTGCGCCGGGCCCTGGTGTTGCCCCTCTACCTGGCGGTGGTGGTGGTCGGTTGGACCCTGCTATCGCTGCCTCTTTACGTCGACTCTCGCACCATGCTCTGGCCGGCGCTGGCGGGATTTGCGGTGGCCGTGCTGTTTCTGCTGAGCGGCATTCGTCTGCTGCGCTTGTACGTGGTTGGCCATGAGGTCACGCACTGGCTGGCCGCCAAGCTCTTCCGGCGGCGGACGGGCAGTTTCCGGGCCGATGGGTGCAGCGGCAGTGTCGAGGTGGAGGACCCCAACGCGCTGATTGTCTTGGCGCCCTACTTCATCCCTGCCTACACCTTGGCATGGGTCGGGGTCTATGGTATCGTGCGCATGTGGGTCGAGCCGCTGCCGGAGTGGGGGATGGCGCTGTTCTGTGCTGGCATCGGGGCGACCTATGCTTTTCACCTGAGCCTGACGCTGCTGGCCCTGCGGCGCGGACAGGAGGACCTGCGGCTCTGCGGCCCGGTGTTCTCGATAGGCGTGATTCTGCTCGGCAATCTGGCGCTCGTGTTCCTGGCGATGGTGGTGGCGGACCGCCTGTGGACCCTGGCCTTCCACCTCCTGGCCCAGCGCGCGGTCGACCTCGGCTACCTCATCGGCGATGCGGTTCGGCTGGGAATTGACCTCCTGCGGCGCGCGCGCCGGGCCTGAGGAAAAGGAGATGGGTAAGTATGAGCGCGACGAGAGTCCCCCGGGAGCGCAGGGCGTCGGCGTGGATGGGCCTGGCCCTCTGCGGCGCCCTGGCCCTCTGCGCTGCCGCGCTCGCGGCGGAGCCCGGTAAGCCTGAGACCCCTCCAGCCGCGGCAAGCACCGGAACCACGGGAGGCGGGCAGACGATGAGGTTCGGTACCCTGAACGCCGGCAAAATCCTCTTTCTCGGCAACAGCATCACTCTGCATGGCCCGGCGCCCGCGCTCGGCGGCACCTATGTCGACCTCAGCAGTCTCGGCCAGGATCAGGCCAACTCGGCACGCTCCGAACGCGCCATCGAGCATGCCGGGGTGGCCAGCCATCCGGGTGACCGGGGTATGCAGGCCATCGCCACCGCCATCCTGACGGCCATGGAGACGCGCCGGTAGCCGCCCTCGGCTGACGCGAGTGAGGAGCGGCAGGTGCAGAGGCCGCGCTTGACAGGAGTTGCGGCCAGGGTGCCAAGACGCAAGCCCCGTTGGGGCAGGGAAATGCACCTGAAAGGCGCTTCCCATTCCGCCCTTCGTCCGCCGTGGCGGACGAAGGGCGTTGGAGGGCGCCGCTGCGTCGGCGCCGCGGCGGCCACGCAGGGCCGCCCTCCAGGCGGTCCGGCACGTACCGGCCGGATCGGAATGGGAACCGCGGCCGCAAGTCTCATTCCGGTATGTCCAGCCCCAGCCGGGGGCCTGGCCGAACCCGGTTTCACGGGCTAAGGTCACGGGCATGTCCATGAGGCCCATCGCCGTCGCCGAGCGTGTGCGGGAGTACATCCGGGAGCATGACCTGTTCTCGGGGGTGCGGCGCGTCCGCGTCGGCTTCAGTGGCGGGGCGGACAGTACGGCGCTGCTGCTGGTGCTCAGTGAACTGAACCTGGAGCTGGAAGCGGTTCACCTCCACCATGGCATCCGCGGCGCCGCCGCCGCGGCGGATGCCCACTGGTGCGAGCAGTTCTGCGCTGAGCGGCGCCTCCCGTTTGTGACCGCAGCTCTGGACGTGCCCGCCCAGCGGCGCCCCGGCGAGAGTCTGGAGGAGGCCGCGCGGCGGCGGCGGCTGGAGTATTGGGCCGCCAGCACGGGCGCCGACGAGGGGGTGGCGCTGGCGCATCATCGCGACGACTGCATCGAGGATCTGCTGTTGCGGCTGGCGCGCGGCGCCAACGTTGGCGGCCTGACCGCCATGCGCGGGCTTGGCGAGGTCAACGGCGTGCGTCTGCTGCGACCGTTCCTCTGCCTGCGGCGGGCCGAGATCGAGGGGTTCCTGACGGCACGGGGCCTGACCGACTGGCGGCGCGACGCCAGTAATGCCGACCCCGCCATGCGCCGCAACGCGGTCCGGCACCAGTGGCTGCCGCTGATTCGGCAAACCGTAGGCCATGATAGCGGTTTGGCATGCAGTCTCGAAGCCCTGCGTGAGGACGCCGACTGCCTCGCGGACCTGGCTCGCGCTGCCCTGCCCGCCGTCGGCAATGTCGCCGACCTCCAACGCCTGCACCCGGCGCTGCTGCCGCGGGTGCTGCGGCTGTGGCTACGGGCGCAGACGGGCCAAGACTGGATCCTCTCGCGCGAGTCGGTTCTGCGGCTGCGCCGCGAATTGGGACGCAGCGACGGCGCGCCGCGGCGGGTGCCCATCGGCAGAGGTCGCCTGGTGCGTCTCGATCGCGACGGCCTGCATCTGGTTGAGGCCCACCCCAGGCTGGCGTCGCGGAGCTGGCCCTGGCGGCGACAGTCTGGACTCGAGCTGCCCGAACTCGGCGCCCTGCTCGTCGCGGAACCCCTGGCGGGCAGCGCCACTCCGCCCAGCGCGGCTGAGCCGCTGGGCGAGGTCTTTGCGGCCGCCTGCCTCGCCCCGGATTTGCAGGTCCGCGCCTGGGACCCCGGCGACCGCATGGTGCCCTTTGGCCGCACGACGCCGGTGAAGTTGCAGGACCTCTTTACCGCCGCCCGCGTGCCCCGCGAACGGCGCTCCAGCATCCCCGTGGTGCTCAGCGGTGCGACCGTGCTCTGGGTGCCCGGGGTCCGCCGCGCCGAGTTTGGCCGGGTGCAGCCCGGAGAGCAGGCCGTGCGCCTGCGCCTGATCCGCGGCCCTGCCGTCGGTCCGAGCCAAGGCTGAGAAGCGTCGAGAAAAATCTCTGGGGTGCCGAGTCGGAATCATGCACCCAAGGTGCCCGGGGCCGTGTCAAAACCCGGTGCTATAATAAAGGATATGAGTATGAAAGACCTGATTCTGAAACAGACGATGCGGACGGTCGGAGTACTGGCGTTTCTGTGCCTCTGGGCGGCAGCGCTGGTGGCGCCTGCCCAGGAGCCCGAGGCGGTGTGGCCGCGCCGGACCACTGCCCCGCCCTACCTGGTGACCTTGTATGAACCTCAAGTCGAGTCCTACGACCGGGACTGGATGACGGCTCGGGCGGCGGTATCGGTGGTTACGAATGGGGCCGAACCGGTGTTCGGTGCCGCCTGGTTTGGCATGCGTCTGAAGGTTAACCCCGCGGGGACTCTTGCGCATGTCGACGCGCTGCGTCTGGACCAGACGCGCTTCCCGGAGGGTGATCCCATCGAAAAGAGCGTGCTCGAGCGCCTGCTGGGCAACGGCCTGGGCGGCGCCGAGCTGCCGCTGGCGCCGCTGCTGGCCAGCCTGGCGCGCGACAAGGCCGAGGCCGAGGCCGCGGAGGCCGGTAACCTGGCCGTGCCAGACATCCTGTTCACCACGGCACCCGTGGCGCTGGTGCGTATCGACGGAGAACCTGAACTGAAGGCGGTGCCGGACCTCGACCTCCTCGCGGTGGTCAACAGCAACACGCCCATCTTCCTGCAGAAAGGCTCCTCGGGGTGGTTCATGCAGGTAGAGGGTCGCTGGCTGAGGGCTGCCGCCGTGGCTGGCCCCTGGCAAGACACGGAGGTTGTTCCCGAGTCCGTGCGGAAGACGGGCGAATCGAGCGCCGCGCCCGTCGTGAGCACGGGCGTCAGGCCGCAGGTCGTGGTGGTGATGCGGCCCACGGAGGTCATCTGCACCGACGGAGAACCGCGCTATGCGGTGATCCCTGGGACGGGCCTGCTGTATGTCAAGAACACGGATTCGGATCTGTTCCTGGATATCGCCGGCCAGAGGCACTACGCCCTGCTGGCTGGCCGTTGGTTTGCGGTCGCGGACCCGCGCACCGGCCCGTGGGAGGTCGTGCCCGGAGATAAATTGCCCCGCGGCTTTGCGCTGATTCCCGAGAGCTCGCCGAAGTACGGCTTGCTGGCACATGTTCCAGGCACGGCCGTGGCGCAGGATGCGGTTCAGGACGCCGAGGTGCCGCGGACACAGGCCGTCAAACGCGAGGTAACGAGCCTGGCGGTCGCGTATGAGGGCGAGCCGGAATTTGTACAGGCCGGGTCGACCACCGTGTACTACGCGGTCAACACGCCCTCTTCCGTGCTGCGGCTGCCCCCTTACTACTATCTGTGCAACAGCGGCGTCTGGTACTACGGCGGCACCGCTGTCGGGCCTTGGACGGTGTGTGTGAATGTGCCTGGAGCTATCTACGCCATTCCGCCGACCTGCCCGGTCTACCCGGTGACCTATGTGCGGGTCTATGACTGGACGCCGGACGTGGTCTACTGCGGTTACACCTCGGGCTACCTGGGCTGGTACGTGGGCCGGTCGTCCCTGCATTTCGGCCTGGCCTACTACGACGACGCCTGGTGGGGCCACCGCGACAGCCGTTACTACTATCATCAGAACTACCGCAGCGGCCACTACCCGCAGCATAGTCCCTACGGCAGCGTTCGCGGCGACTGGGGTACTGCCACGGTCCGCATCAGCGGCAGCCTCTGGCTCCCGCCTTTCTTTATCGCGCGTCGGCCCGGGCCGGAATACCATATGGCGGTCGACAGTCGGTCACGTACACACGGTGAAGCCCGAGCCGATTGGCGGCAACCGCCACGGCCGAACCGCTACGACCAGGAGCCCAGCTCGGCACTGGCGCGCCGGATCCAAGGCAACCGACACCCGGCGGCGAACCGAGGTCCTGAAGGCGCGCCGGACCGGCGCTCGGAGCACACCGACCGGACGCCTCCCGGACACGACTCCGACTCGCGCGAGGCCCGCACCGACCGGACGCCTGCCGGACGCGACTCCGGCTCGCGCGACGCCCGCACGGACCGGACGCCCCCCGAGCGCACCGAGAGAGTTTCGCCGGAACGCACCGACCGGACGCCTGCCGGACGCGACTCCGGCTCGCGCGACGCCCGCACGGACCGGACACCACCCGAACGCAGCGAGAGAGTTTCGCCCGAACGCAGCGAGCGCACAACGCCGACGTCCCAGCCGCTGACTCGCCGTGAACCCGTGACGCGCGGTGAGCGTGGCGAGAAATCCTCCGCGCTGACGCCGGGTGGTCGAGGCGAGGGGCGCACGGAACCCACCCCAGCGGTGACTCCGCCCACCCCCACCACGCCCAAAGCGCTTCCCGAGGCCCGGAGCACGCCGTCACGCCGCACCGAGACCCGGAGCGCGCCGCCCGAGGCCAAGATCACGGAACCTGCGGCGCTGCCCGAGGCCCGGAGCGCCCCCCCCGCGGCGCTGCCCGAGACCCGGAGCGCGCCGTCGCGCCGCACCCAGATCAGGGCGCCTCAGCCTGCGGCGCTGCCCGAGACCCGGACCGCAGAACCCGCAGCGCTACCCGAAGCCCGGAGCACGCCGTCGCGCCGCACCGAGACCCGGACCGCGCCACCTGCGGCGCCGCCCGAGACCCGGAGCGTCCAACCCACCGCGCTACCCGAAGCCCGGAGCGCGCCGTCACGCCGCCCCGAGACCAGGACGGCGGAGCCGGCAGCGGCGCAGCCCCAGGCAACGCCCGCGGCCCCAGTGGTGCGCGCGGCCCCAGTGGTGCGCGCGGCGCCAGCCGAGCAGCAGGCCGCGCCGGCCGGTGGCGGGACGACGGAAGACCGCAGGTCCGCAGATGAGGCTCGCGGCGGCGTTCCCGAGGCGACCCGGCGCCCCAGCCGAGGGCGTTGAACAGACATGCTTGAGGAGAGAGCGATCCATGTCGAAACTACGTGCGGTGCTTGTCGGCAGCGGCGGCTGGGCCAGGGCGCATGCGCTGGCCATGCGGCAGTGCAGCGCGGTCGAGCTGGTCGGTATCTGCGGTCATCGCAACCGGGAACGGCTTGAGGCGTTGTGCGCGGAGTCCGGCGGCGTCCCGGGCGATATGGACCTGGCCGCCCTGTTGCAGCGCACCCGGCCCGAGATCGTTGACATTGCCTGTAACCCGCACTTCCGGCTCGAGGGCGTGCAGCAGGCCGTCGCGGCCGGGGCGCGGTTGGTGAATCTCGAGAAACCTCTGGCGCTGACCCCGGGCGAGGCCTATGCCATCGAGGCGCTGTGCCGGAAAACGGGTACTCTACTCACGGTCAACCACCAGAAGAAGTTCCTGCCGGCCTGGGCCAAGGTGCGCCGCCTCATCGACGCGGGCACCTTCGGCCAGGTCCGTTTCCTGCGCGCCACCTGCCAGGGCAACCTCCTGGAGCAGGGCACGCACGTCGTGGACATGCTGCTCTTTTTCAACGCCGGGCGACCGCTGGAGTGGGTCATGGGTCAGGTTGGCGACCTCGACGGCCTGGATAAGGCGCAGGCCGCCGCTCCCGATGGTGCCGTGGCTGCCATGGCCTTCACCGACGGGGTGCGCGTGCTGCTCGAGTGCGGCACGACCGGACGGGTGCTACCGGGCGAGACCAACAAGTGGCACCAATTCTCCATCGAGGTCTACGGCGAGGCCGGGCAGGCTAGCGTGATGCTGAACCGGACCCTATCGGTGATCACCTATGCGGACGGCCAGACGGTGACTGAACCCTCAAGCTGGGACCGCGACTACCTGAACGCCCTGGCCGCGCATCTGGACGCGGTGGCGGCCTACGTCCGCGATCCGGCCGCGGGGCACATTTCGGATCTGGACCACTCGCTGGCGTCGTTCGACGCCGTGATGGCCATCTACGCCTCGGCTTGCCGGGGCGGTCGCGTGCGCCTGCCCTGCCGGTTCGAGGATAGTCTTATCGCGGAACTTGGCGCTCTGCGCCGGCGGTAACGAGGAGGGTTGCGGCGCCGGTGGTGCCGTCGAAGACGAGGGTGCGTGGGCCGATGCGGAAGCTCCAGCGCGGTCCGTCTTGCGTCAGGCTCACCGGTGGAGGTTCGGATCCGGTCGCGCTCCAGGAGCAGGCGGTCGCATTGCGCCAGGCGCCGCGCTCGCAGCTCAAACGCAGGCTTGAGAGCTTGCCGGTCTTACCGCTATGCACGCCCTTGATGGCATCTTCCGCCACGCTCAGCTCCAGGCCATCTGGGGTAAGCGGCTCCAGGCGTAATTGCGCGCTGGCGCCACGGGCCAGGTAGGCTCCCGCCACGGCCGACGCCAGGGGTTGTTCGGTGTGGAAGCGCAATTCCAGCGGCGCCGGCTTCTCCATGACGATGTCGTCCAGCACCAGCAGCACGTCGGGCTTGACGAACAGCAGGTGGCGCACGAAGCGCTTGAGTCCGAGCTGGCGGGGGTAGGCGGCGGTGGCGTCGCCCACCAGATGGTCCAGCGTCGGCGTCGAGTCGGCGCGGAGGAGGCGCGGGCGCGCCTTCACCGCCAGCGCTTCGCTGCCGACGAACCAGGCCTGTCCCTCGCCAAGCTGTCCTTTGCCACCAATCAGCAGCGTAGTGTGCTGGCTGGTCAGCTTGTCGGAGTAGACGTCATCGCGGAGCAGCCACTCGCCGGCAGCAAAGACGACGAAGTGGTTGGCGTCGGGGTGGACGTGTCCGCCGCCGGGATCGTAGCTAAAGGCCTGGACCGCGTGGTGGCCGATGAAGGGGCCGCATTTCAGGACCACCAGCGATTCGTCGCCGGACCAGTCCGAGCGGGCCGAGACGATGTCCATATCGTTGAACTGGCGCAGGGTGGGCAGCGCGGTCGGCGGGGTCTCGGGGACGGCGGGATCGTACCAGATCAGGTTCAACCAGCGGGCCTCGGCCGAGTCTACGTTGGCGGCGTCGATCTGGGCCGCGAGCCACTGTGCTTGGCCGTCTTTGAACTCGTGCGCCAGGCGGCGCAGCAGGTAGTCGGGACCGTACCAGTTCCCGCGTGGGCAGTCGGCGAGGTCGACGATGTTATTCTGTGGCGTCCAGGCGTGGCGCGGCAGCGCGAGGTACTGCCGGTAGGCGGCCGTGTTGCGCCACCAGTCGTAGTCGTAGAGGTCCACGGCGAGCAGCTCGCGGGATAGGTCCATGAACTTCAGCATGTACTCGACGCCGTAACCCCAGTAGCCCACCCCTTCATGGCTGGCGCCATCGGGACCGAGCGCCACCATGGTGCGGCGGAACTTATCGAGCGGCAGGCCGATCCACATCAGCGCCTCGTCGTTTTCGTCGAACAGCGCCAAGCCGGCGGCCGCCAAACCGCAAGCATTCACCCAGAGATGGTTCTGTAGGTAGGAGGTACTCCAGAAGGTGCGGCCTGACGCCGCGGCTTCGAACATGGCGGCGGCGCGTTTGGCAAGCGTCTGGCGGATGAGCGTCCGGCATTCGTCGCCAAGGTCGGCATAGCACCAGTCGTAGACCAGCGCCAGGCCGTAGAGCTGGTGACCGGCGGCGAGGTCCATCCCGTCGGTTTGACCCAAGCCCCAGGTGGCGTAGCCGCAGGATGCCCGGGCCCAGGCTTGGGCGCTGTCCAGGTACTTCCGCTCGCCGCTGACCAGGTACGACAGCGCCAGCAGCGGCAGCGCGTTGCCCACGTCGCGCTGGTAGAGCTGTTCGGGGCCGCTGTACCTATCCTTCTCGACGTAGGGCGGCGGGCCCCTCTTCACGGCCCCGTCAGCCTGGGTCTGTACTTCCCGCCAGAGCGCCGCGTGGGTCGTGTTCACCGCCTGGCGCAGGACCGCGAGGCGGGCTGCGTCCAGGTACATTCGCGGATGCACGCCGCGCCGGGCCACCAGGGGCGCCGGCAGCGGTTTCAGGATGTACTTGTCGTTGAACGTCAGTCGGGCGATGGGTTCGAGCCTTATGTTGGCCAGGCAGGCATCGATCTCAGTGGCTGAACGGGTGCCCTTCTCCAGGGCGATCCAGCTGCGCACGACACCGGCCGGGGCGCGGAATTCGGTCGCCAATTCCTGCCACTGTCCCAGGGTCGCGGAGTCGTACGGGGTGGTGTTGATGCGCCCGAGTTCACGCCCGCTCTCGGCGCGGACGAACTCGCACTTGAGGTACGGCGGCGGGGTGCCCTCGCCGAGTTTGTCGACGCGCAGCCAGGCCGAGAGGCGGTACAGTTGGCCGGCTTGCATGGGGCGCGGGTCCGAGACCGCATAGTTCCAGTTGGAGTTCATGGCGCCGCAGAGGCGCAGGCCGTTCTGCTCTCCCGGCAGGTTGGGGATGGCGAGCCCAGGCGCGCGCGTCAGCTTCACCGTAGTGGCGCGCGGTGTCCAGCCGGCCACGCCCGTCGCGAAATCCCAGGTGTGCAGGGTCGCCGTCTCCTCCCCGGCCGAGCCGGATACACAGAGTAGCGCAAACAGCGTAGCGGTCGCAGATCTCAGCATAGCCCATCCTCTCAGTGCGGTTACGTTTACGCCACAACGTAGGTGCCAGCGCCTCGGTCTGCCACTGTCCCCAGGCTCGGAAATCCAGGGCGCAAGTCAGCTCCGTAGGGGTTTCTGTTTCGATCGTCTCCGCGTCCGGCGAGCAGAACGGGTCCCTTGACTCTTGGGGGAGACTTCCGGCGGGA
>CAIZKT010000668.1:0-4241 GCA_903933565.1 uncultured Victivallales bacterium
CTCGACTGGACCACCAATGCCGCGCCGATCGACCAGATCGTCCCGCCGGGCAAGGTGGACATTCATGGGGATTTCGGGGCCTATTGCTACCTGGGCTTCCGCCACAGCCTTTGCCACGGCTGGGCCAGCGGTCCGACGGCCTGGCTCAGCCAGAACGTGCTCGGGGTGAAACCGCTCGAGCCCGGGTTCAAGCGGGTGCTCATCGCCCCGCAACTCGGCAACCTCAAGTGGGTCGAGGGCACCTACCCCACGCCGCTGGGGCCGATCCACGTCCGCCACGAACGAAAGCCGGACGGCAGCATCTCCTCAAAGATCGACGCACCAAAGGGTGTGAAGGTCGTTCGACCGGCGGGGCACTGAGTCCCGCGCCATCGGGGCGGCTTCCTGGACCGCGGGAAGGGGGGGAACCGCGAATGGACGCGAATAGGGGGGATTGAACAGAAGGAAACTGGGGAATTATGAATTAATAATTACGAATTAACAATTGAGAATTGAGGGGGTGTCCGCGGATGGGGCAGATTGCGGCGGATGGGGTAGGATGTGGTGGTTGGGCGTTGACCGATTTCCCGCGAGGGGTCAGTTTCGGAAGAGGGCCTGTGCGGGGCAGGGTGCCCGCTCGTTGCCTCGGCACAACCACGATGTGGTTGTTGAGACGGTGCCACGCGCACCCAGGGTAGCGCGGGGAACCGCGCAACCCTGGGCTGCAGGGCAGAACCCGCTTCGGGGTTCCTGGAGGGGGGATGCGGTGGTTGTTGGTTCCTCGTTGATGGTTGACGGTGCGCAACTGGTCCGACCGTTTTTGAGCAGTGGCAGCGCGAACAATAAGCAATAAACAGTCCGAAGCCCCTCCGGGAATCCCAACGGGATTCTGCCACAAAGCCCATGGTTGCACCGCCGAGGTGCTACCATGGGTAAATGGCCGATAACGAAACAACCCTGAAGGGGTTGTGCCGTTGCACCCTCCGGGGAGGTCCTCAGCGCGTGGCCGAATCCGGCGGAGTGGGCAATGCCATCATGGGTTTACAATATCGCAACCCGATACGGCAGGCAGACCACGGGTTGTTGCGACGCCCAGCCCAGTTTCTTGAAACAGCCCTGGGCGCATCCGCAGCCTTGAGCCTGGGCGTCGAGAGTGGACGCGCCAATCATGGCGTGGTATCATGCCGGGTCGGTTCTCAGGGTATGCCCCCTGACGGGCGGACACAGGAGAGCTTCATGCGCATTGCCATCATCGGTGCCGGGCCTGCTGGCGTCGAGGCTGCTAAGGTGGCCGCCGAAGCGGGAGTCGAGACGCACCTCTTCTCCCGCGAGAGCGTGCTGCCTTATTTCCGCCCGCGCCTGCCTGCCGTGGCCTTTGGTCAAGAGGAACCCCTGGCTATCCAGATGCGGCCCCTTGACTGGTACGAGAAGAAAGGGATTCATCTGCACTTGGGCAGTGAGGTCAAGACCGTGGATGGCCGCACCCTCGACCTGCTGACGGGCAGCGAGACGACGCGGTTTGACGGGATCGTTCTGGCGACCGGGGCGGAGCCGATCCTGCCGTCCCTTGCCGCCGACGGCGGGGAACGACTCCTGCCCCTGTGGTGCCTGGACCACGCTCTCGCCATTCGTGCCAAGATAAAGCGGGGCGGCCAGGCGCTCATCCTGGGCGGTGGCATTCTGGGCATCGAGGCAGCCCTACGCGCCCAGGACGCCGGCCTGACGGTCACCGTGCTGGAGCGGCTCGGACGCCTCATGCCCGCACAGTTTGGGGCTAAAGCCTCAGCGGCCCTGCTTGCGCTCCTGCAACGCCAGGGCATTGCGGTGCTTCTGAACCGGACGGCAGTGCGAGCTGGCACGACAAGCGGCGGTGACCGGCTGGCGCTCCACCTGGATGACGGGCGAACGCTCGAGGCGGATCTCGGGCTCATCTCCATCGGGGCCCGACCCCAGACGACGATGGCGGCGGCGGCAGGACTGGTAACGGAACGTGGCATCCGGGTGGATGCCTTCCTGCGGACCTCGGCAGACCTGATCTTCGCGGTCGGCGATGCGGTGCAGTTGCAGGGCGTGACCCGCTGCTCGGCAAGAGAGGCCGCGGCGCAAGGCAGACTCGGAGGAGCCAATCTGGTGGCCGCTCTTCAGGGTCGGCCCCTGACCGCCTATACGCCGGACGTCGCGCCGCTGGTATTCAAGACCAGGGAGATCGAACTGTACGCCCTGGGTGAGCCGGCGGGAGAGGGGTCGCAGGAGTGGTTTCTGGACGCCACCGAGGACTCGGCGTTTCGCGCCCTGGTCCTGATGAACGGGGTCGTCACGGGCGTGCAAATGGTCGGCACCCGACAGGACTTCGACCACTACGCCGAGATGGTCCGCCGACGGGCCGAGTATCAGCCGCCGCCGCGCGGATGACGCGTCGGCTGGATTACGGTTGGCAGCGGCCCAATGTCGCCTATATTACCCCCTCGCAGCGGCAACCCGACGGGGTTAGCGCTGGGTTTGGTACCCCGTAGTGTAATGGTAGCACAACAGGTTTTGGTCCTGTTTGTCTAGGTTCGAGTCCTAGCGGGGTAGCCATTTACGTCTAAGAACTTTCTCTGCAATGCCTTACGTCGTGTCATTCCCGTCCTGAACCTATCCCTCTGCCGTCTTGCGTGAGCGTGCGCTCGGCCTACCGTATTTCCAATGTGGGCGAGTTTGCGTTTTGGTAATAACGCCCATATTGTAAACGCCAAGACCGCCGAGATCCGCCATGCCTAACGCCGCAGAAGACATTCTGGGTGCCGGACTCCGGCAGCTCCGTGAGCTGCTTGCAGAGGCCGGAGTCAGGTCTGAATCAGAGGGTGTCCCAGACCCCGCTTCCCACAACACTACCTTGTCGCTGCCCGACGTGAACCGGCGTGTACTGATCCAGGCCAGGGCGGCGGTCCATCCGAAGGACATCGAAGCGCTGGCTTGGTTGGGGTCTACAACTCAAGGCAGTGTGCCGTTGCTCATGGTCCGCCGGATCAGCAAGCCGTTGTTCGAGCGCTGTCGCCAAGCAGGCCTGTGCGTCCTCGATGTAGAGGGGAACGCCTTCCTCAAGCTCCCTGGCGTCTACGTCGAGCGCTACTCCGCCTCGAAGCCTGCCTCCCGTCCTCGGGTGGCCGGGACGGTGTTCACGGCCCGCAGTTCCCGTATCGTCAGGGCGCTCCTTGCGGCCCCCGCCAAGGCATGGTCCCAGTCGGAGCTAGGCCGGGCGACCGGGGTGAGTCCGGGGTACGTCAGCACCCGAGTTCGCCTGCTGCTGGAGCAGGGCTACGTCCGCCGCCGGGCCGGGGAGCTCAGCCTGGCTGAACCAGACCGCCTCCTGGATGACTGGGCGACCTTCTACCGGTTCGACCGGCACCGGCAGCATCGCTTCGCCATCAGTATGGCGACCTACGACCAAGGGGTGAAGAAGCTGGCGGCTGAGCTGGCACGCTGCGGGATCGCTTTCGCCCATACGGGGTGGTCGGGTGCCTTCCTGCGTGCTCCCTACGGCGTCTCGACGGTGCTGATGGCCTACGTGGACCGCTTGCCTTCAGCAGGCGACACCAAGCTCATTCACCCGGTCGATAGCGAAGGGAACGTGGTCCTGTTACTCCCGCACGACGAGGGGGTCTTCCAGTTCACCTCCAACTGCGGCGAGCAGGGACCGGTCGTCTCGGACGCCCAGCTCTACGTGGACCTGGTGAAGATGCCTGGTCGAGCCAGAGAGCAGGCAGACGCCCTGCGAGAGGAATGCCTCGACTTCAGCCAGGTCGGAGCGGTCCGATGACAAAGCCACAACATGCTGCGGACTACGATGCGACCTGCACCGACCTGGCGGAGCGGGTGCTTCTGGAGGTCTGGGGCAGGCTTGGCGAGTTCCACGACTACCTGGTTCTCGTCGGTGGACTCGTTCCCCGGTATCTCGTCACGCAGCCACGTGAGCAGGCGGCAATGCCACCCCTACACTGCGGCACCATGGATGTTGACCTCGGCGTGAGCTTGGCGGTCGCAGACGCCAGGACCTACGAGACGATCCGGGCGGCGCTCATCGACAGGCTTGGCTTCGAGCCTGGTCGGAACCCCGCTGGCCGTGAACAACGTCACTCCTTCCTCAAGACGATCAACGGCGTTCCGGTCAGCCTGGACTTCCTCACCACTCAGTACGGCGGGCCGAAGACCTTGGTTCGGGCCGTGGAACGTAGTCTCAGCGCCATCCAGGTGGAAGGACTCGGCCTGGCCTTGACGGCCCC
>CAIZKT010000669.1:0-5719 GCA_903933565.1 uncultured Victivallales bacterium
CGGTTCTCAGACAAGCGAACCCCTACGGAGCTGACATGCGCCCCTCGCGGCGCGGTTCCATTGCGTCTGCCGCCACCGAGTGGTATCGTCAGAGCGGGTCGCGCCGAGCGTAACGCCCCCGACAACCTCACAGGAGCAACACGATTATGCCGCCGCCGGTGAAGGCCTTTCGCGAGGAAGCGCGGGATATCCCGGTTTCCGACGAGGTAGACGTGGTGGTCTGCGGGGGCGGTCCTGCGGGGGTTGGTGCCGCAGTCGCGGCGGCGCGGCGCGGCGCTCGTGTCCTGCTGACCGAGTATCACATCTGCCTGGGCGGACAGGCCACGAGCGGCATGATGAACCGCCTCGGACCCTACCACGACCAGAAGAACATGATCCTCGGCGGCATCCCGCTGGAAATCGTAACCAAACTCGTCGGGATGAACGCCGCCGTCAGGCCCAGGCCCTGCCCACTCACCGACCCGGTGAACTACTGGGTGCCTTTCGATCCGGAGGCGATGAAGGTGCTGCTGGACGACGTGATGGCCGAGGCGGGTGCGGACGTGCTCTTCAACACCCTGGTGGCGGGAGTCATCGTTGAAGACGGCGTCATGAAAGGCGTCATCGTCGAGAACAAGGCAGGCAGGCGGGCGATCCTGGCGCGAATCGTGATTGACGCCACGGGCGACGCGGAGGTGGCGGTGCGCGCCGGGGTGCCCTGCGGAAAAGGGCGTGAGGAGGACGGCCTGATGCAGCCGATGGGGCTTCTGAGCAAAGTCAAGAACCTGGATCTCGCGGTCGCCAGCTCCTACGTCGCCGCGCACGGCGCGGAACTGACCGCAGCGTTGAAGCAGGCGCTCGCGGCCAACGAGCCTGTGCCCGCCTGGTTTGATTGCGGGACCGACAATCTGCTCAGAGCAGACGAGACGTACTTCAACGCCTCCCATGTCAAGTGCCGGGACGGGACCAACCCTCGAGATATCACCTACGCGATCATCACCGGCCGCAGGCACATCTGGCGCAACCTCCAGTTCATGAAGAGGCGGGTTCCGGGATGGGAGAACGCCTATCTTTCCGCTACGGCGGCGCAACTCGGGGTCCGCGAAACGCGCTGGGTGCATGGCGACTACGTGCTCACGCTTGACGATGTGCTCGGCGCTCGCCAGTTTCCGGATCAGATCGCCCGCTATGCCTGCTGGGTGGACACCCACAACGTGGACCCGAACAAGCCCAACCCCAATGAGGGGAAGGCGCTTGAACCGGGGACCTCGTACGGCATTCCCTATCGTTGCCTGCTGCCCGAGACGATCGAGAACCTGCTCATCGCCGGACGCTGCTTCTCCGGCACGCACGAAGCGCGCGCCTCGGCGCGGATGATTCCCTGCTGTATGGCCATGGGCGAGGCGGTGGGCGTGGCGGCCTCGGCGTGCGTCAAGACTGGCGTACGGCCACGAGACCTGGACGCGGCATGGTTGCGGGACCAACTCAAGAGCCAGAACGTGATCCTGTAGTCGAGCGGGAACCGCTTTCCGGCCATGGAGAGAAAGATCGGGCTGGACGGCGTGGTCGCGAGGGAGCGTAGCTGGCCTCAACCGAGAAAGGAGGCGCCCATGACGCGGGGGTCTGCACAGCGACTCGTGACCCTGCCCGCCGGCTGCCTGATCTGGTCGGTGGCGGGCGTGTGTGCGGCGACCGCCGGTGCGGCTGACGGCAACCATAGGGACGACGCCACCGTGAGCCGCCGCGGCGTGGTGGTGTTCCAGTTCGACGACGGCAGCGTTGGACACTACACCCACGCCTTCCGTATCCTTGAGCAGTACGGCATCAAAGGCAGTTTCGGGATCATGCCTGGTCGCCTGGACCGGGCCGGGGCACTGAGCCCGGCGCAGGTGACGGAAATGCACCGCGCCGGCCATGAGATCCATGACCACACCCTCGACCACAATGCCGCGTTCTGGGGTAACCCGGCAAACCGTGCTGCCTGGGTGACGCAGATCGAGGAGTCCCTCGGCATCCTCAGGCGGATGGGCATCGAGACCCGCGGTTGGAACCAGCCCGGCGGCGAGGGCCAGGCGTGGACACCGGAACTGCGCGAGACACTGGCGCGCTACTACGACTATGCCGCCGGCCGCGTCGCCCTGCGCCCGGAACAGACCGGCAACATCCACTGGCACCTGAAGGATGACCCGCTCAGCCTCGGCCGCGGCGGCGTCTTCAGCTGGGGCTACAACGGCGGTCAGGGCGATCCCGTCAGGGAGACGGAGTGTGTCCGAACCCGGATCGCGGACGGCCTGCAACAAGGCCTGGTGAGCATTCCTCTCTGGCACGTCGTCAAGGATGAGGATGGCAGCGCGAGTGGCCTGGAGGCCATCTGCCGCTTTGTCAGCGAGAACCAGCTGCCGACCCTCCGTATGGCCGATGCCGTGCGCGCCATCCGCAACCCGCGCCAGTTCTTCCCGCGCAGCATCGAGCAGATGCCGAACCCGACCTTTGCGCTTGACCTCGACGCCAATGGGCGCCCCGATGGCTACAACGCTTGCCGCTACGCCCCTGCCGGGGTCACGGCGCCGGGCCCGGGCCGAGCGGTTACGCCGGACCAAGGCATGAGCACCTGGATCTACGGCCCCGAGCCCGGGCGCAGCGAGTTCTCCTTCGCCGTGCGTTCGACGAGCCCGGCGGCGCGCCAGGTCATACCCGTGCTCTCCTTCATCGAGATCGATAGCCACTATGCGTACCGCTCGCCGCCGCCGGTGCGGTGCGTGCCAGCCAGCGCCGACGCGGACTGGTCCACGCACCGGGTGGCGGTCACGGTGGGACCGGAGGTGGATCGGGTCCGGGTTGATTTCGAGGTCGACGGCCCTGACCAGGTCTACCTGGCCAGCCCGAGCTGGCGCGTGGTGGAGGGAGTCCGTCTGGAGCGCTGAAGGCGCGCGGCGATGCCAGCCCAGGGCTAAAGCCTCTACTACGTACGCCTCGCGGCGTCGGCTGGAAGTCTTGTGCCGATAGGGTCCGGCGCCAGCCCGGGGCTCAGGTAGCCGACGGTCCCGCTTCCCGCCTGCGGGCGGCGGCCGTCTTATTCCCTTTTCGCGGGGGACTGCCTTTCTTCAGCGCTTCTCACCGAGGCGGTTCCTGCCGGATGTCGTAGCAGTGCAGGGTGTCGTGGTAGCGCACGTAGAGCCGACCGCCGTAGACGACGGGGTGCGCCCACACATCCTGCTTGCCCGTGACCACGTCCATGCGGCCGACGGTCAGGAGTCCCTGGCCGACCCGCTGGTGCAGGGAGACCGTGCCGTTCACGGTCAGGCAGTAGAAGCGTTTGTCTGCGTAGACGGCCGAACCGCTGGCCAGATTGGTTTCAGTGTGCCAGATCTCACCGGTCTCGGCACTCAGACACAGCCACTCCTTGAAGTTGCGTTTGCGTGAGCCCAGGACCATGCCATCGACGCAGAGCAGGTTGCCGCACTCGGTATCGGTCAGGTCCTGAGTCCAGGCGATGCGTGGTTCCTTGCCGTCGAGCTTGAGCCGATAGGCCTTGCCCAGGTCCTTGGTGGTGTTGCCGACATAGACGGAGCCCTCGCAGTACACTGGCGACATGCCGATCACCGCAGCGATCACGTGCGGCTGCTGCCAGATCAGGGCGCCGTTGGCGGCATCCACGCCGAATACGTGCTTGTCCCCGCAGTTGATCAACTGTCGTCGTCCGTTCAGTTCAACCAGAATGGCTGAAGAGTAGGTGGGAGTCTCATTCGGGATCGCCGGAGTGGTCCACAGCGTGGCGCCGGTCTCCTTGTCGAGTGCCGCCATCAGCGCCTTCTTGCCGATGGGCGTGACAAACACCGCCTTGCCGTCTACCAGCACCGATTCACTGATGCCCCAGGTGATGTTGTTGGATTCGAACCTCTCAAGGATGTTGACAGCCCAGACCTCCGCCCCGTCGGCGGCATTGAGGCAGGCCAGGCGACCGTGGGCATTCAGCAGATACAGTCGGCCGTTGTCATAGCAGCAGGTGGCGCGGCCACCGGGAACGGACGCCACCCATTTCTTGCCGTTGGCGGTCCGCCACCTCTCCTTGCCGGCCAGGTCCAGGGCGACCACGACGAGATCTTCCCCCACGTCGCCACCCAGGTAGATGCTGTCTTCAACGATGATGGGCGAACCGAAGCCGCGCCCCAGGCCGTTAGCCGTCCAGGATAGCTTGGGACCGCCGGCCGGCCATTCCTGCAGCAGGCCGCGCTCGGAGGAGATGCCGTCACGTCGCGGCCCGCGCCACTGCGGCCAGTCGGGTGCGGTTGACGCCAGCGCTCTGCCCTGGCCGAGGCTCGGTTCGGCGGCAGAGATGACGCCGACAATGAACCCCAGCAACGCACTGCAGGCGGCCACTCGAAAAGCAGGCTTGGCGACGTCTCTCACGGGCGGCTCCATTCCCGGGTTTCCCTCGACCCTTGCCCCGCATCTTCTCACAGCTTCTGAGTCACAGTAGCCCGCCAGTCCCGCAGGATGGCGTCCATCACAACCGAGGTGCGGACCGCGGTGTCACCGGTGCTTGGGCAGGGAGACCCCCCGTTAAGTGCGTTGACGATGGTTTGGATGAGCGGTTGCTGGATGTGCGGCGGGGTGGGGGCAGGATGGAGAGTGACCCCCGTCGGCGTGACCAGCTCGATGGGTTCCGTACCGAAGGTGGAGAAGCTCAGCTTACCGCGCGAGCCGACGATTACATTGGCGTCGACGGGGCCCTTGTCATAGGCAGTGAAGCACCAGATGCCGACGCCCAGCGTGCCGCTGGCAAAGGCCAGGCTGGCGGCGACGCAGTCCTCGGCGGGATACAGGCCAGCCTGGTTGACTGCCACACCCTTCGCCTCCGCCACTGGACCCAAGAGGAAATCGAGGATGTCCAGCGTGTGCGACGCCAGGTCGAGGAAGAGGCCGGCTCCGGCGATCTCGGGCCGCACGCGCCATGGCAGGTTCGCCGGATCGTACTGGCCGGGAGCGTAGTATTGGGTCACCGTCACCAAGCGCGGCGTGCCGATGACGCCCGTGTCCAGAAGCTCCTTCACCTTCAGAAAGCGCGGCAGGGCGCGGCGGTAGTAGGCCACGAAAAGCGGCACCCCGGCACCCCGGCAGGCGTCGATCATCCGCCGACATTCGTCCGCGTCGCACGCCATCGGCTTCTCCACATAGACAGGCTTGCCCGCCGCGGCGGCACGGAGGGTGTACTCCGCATGGGAGGATGGAGGCGTGGCGACATAGACGGCATCCACCTCCGGGTCATGAATGAGCTGCTCCGCGTCAGCGTACCAGCGGGCCACGCCGTGTCGCTCCGCGTAGTCCCGCGCCTTGTTCCCGTCCCGCCGCATCACCGCGACCAGGCGCGAACCCTCGGCTTGCTGAAACCCCGGCCCGCTCTTCACCTCGGTGACGTTGCCGCAGCCAATGATGCCCCAGCGAATCGGGTTCATGAATGGACTCCTGTAAACGCGACCACTCCACCCTCGTCCAGGCCCGGCGGCACACGCGCCAGCTCTTGGCCAGCTCGGTCGCGCCCACGTGGATGTCCACGCCGACGCAGGCCGCCGGGGCGGGATCGTTGACCGAGGAAGACCATAGCCTAAGGCAGACACAGGGCAAGGAATGGGCGAAATCCGGGGCGCAAGTCAGCTCCGTTGGTGGTGACTACGCAGGTCCCAGGGTAAAGGAAACGGCGAGACGGCGAAACGGCGAAACGGCGACTGGAGGAGACGGA
>CAIZKT010000670.1:0-6442 GCA_903933565.1 uncultured Victivallales bacterium
TCCGTCTCCTCCAGTCGCCGTCTCGCCGTTTCGCCGTTTCGCCGTCTCCCTCTCCGTCTCCTCCAGTCGCCGTTTCCCCGTCTCGCCGTTTCCCCGTCTCGCCCTCTCGCCCCCCCTCGCCGTCTCGCCGGGCCTACTGCAAGCGGGCCCGCGCTCTCTCCAGGATCTCGGCCTTGCGTTCGGGGCTGGGGTAGCGGGTGTGGCTGGTGGGCATGACCACCCCGTCGTCCACGTGTCGAGGCACGACATGCAGGTGCGTGTGCGGCACTACCTGCCCGGCCACGGTGCCGTTGGCGAGCAGCAGGTTGAAGCCGCCAGCGTCCGTGGCCCGCATCAGAGCGCTGCCCAGCCGCGGAGCGACGTCCAGCATCCGGGCGCTCACCGCGAGCGGCAGTGTGGTGACGCTGGTATGGTGCTCTTTGGGCACGATGAGCGTGTGCCCCAGCGTGATCGGCGCAATGTCCAGAAACGCCAGGACGAGGTCATCCTCGTACACCTTGTCGCAGGGGATACTTCCCTGCACGATCTTGCAGAACACACAGTCTTTGATCATGGCATTCTCCTTCGCCGCGCCCCCTCAGCGGGGCGGCAGGCAGGCATCGTAACGGCTGATGCCCGTGGCGATGCCCCTGGCGAGCTTGTCCTGGTACTCCGCACTGCCCAGGTTGGACTCCTCGGCGGGGTAACTCATGAAGCCCATCTCGACGAGAACCGCCGGGCAGGGACACTCCTTGATCACGGCAAAGCGCGCATTCTTCATGCCGCGATCGGTGGCGGCAGTCGCGGCCACCGCGGCGCGCTGGACCTCGTAGGCCAGGCGGGCGTTGTCCGGATCCCAGGCGTTGCTGGGGCTGACGGCGCTGGCGCGTTGCATGCCATAGGTGCTGCGCGCGCCCTGCGGCGGCACGCGAAACACCTCAATGCCCTTCACCCCGGCCCCGGCGGCGTTGCAGTGCAAGCTCACCGTGATATCGGCTTTCCAGGAACGCGCTTTCTGAGAGCGTGCCCCCAGGGACAGCTCCACGTCCTTGGTGCGGGTCAGGGCCACCGTGTAGCCCTTAGCCGTCAGCTCCCTCTCCAGCCGCCGCGCCACCTGCAGCGTGACCTCCTTCTCTTTGGCCTTCTTCCCCTGCGTGCCCGGGTCCTTGCCCCCGTGGCCAGGGTCGATCAGGATCCGGCGCACGTCGCCGCGGCGCAGGCTCGCAGCGCTCAGAATGGGCGACAGCAGCAGGCGAAAATCGACGTCCGCCAGGACCGCATAGCCCTTGGCCATCCAGGGGGCATCGGAGAGATTGACGCAGGTACCGTTGACGATCGCCTCGGTCTCATCCACGCGAAAGGACAGGCTGGTGTAGCGCGACCGCATGGCGACACGCTGCGTGCCAGACTCGTAGCGCAGGCCGTAGAAAGAGGCCAGATCCAGCATGTAGAGATAGCGGATGCCATTGCCGGTGATGTAACGGACGCGGAGCTTGGCCGCAGGCGGCACCGCGGCCCCCAGCGCCAGAAGCAACCCCAGCGCCAGCAGGCCGACAGAAAACCGCCGGATGGCCGCAGTCCGACGCGACCGCTCAACCGTTGCGGCAACCGCGCCTTGCACGTCGGGTCTTGGCCTCAGCCTCACTGCGCCTCCTGGCCCGAGCGGCCCGGCCCGGTCAGGCGGTCTTCCGGTCACGCTTCGGTGTACGCATGCCCAAAAGCGGGGCTCGCTCGCCGTTAACAACGCTCGCGTCGATGGAGCACTGGGCCACGTTTTGCCGCGATGGCAGGTCAAACATAACGTCCAGCATGACCCCTTCAAGAACGGCCCGTAGACCGCGGGCGCCGGTCCCCTTGTTCACCGCTTTCTCCGCCAGCGCTTCGAGCGCGTCATCCGTGAACAATAACTCCACCTGTTCCATCGCAAACAGGGCCTGAAACTGCTTGATCAGCGCGTTCCTGGGCTCGGTCAGAATGCGGACCAGGTCCGGCCGGGTCAGCGGTCGCAGAGGCGCCACCACCGGAAAGCGGCCGATGAACTCGGGAATCAGCCCGAAGTGCAGCAAATCCTCAGGTTCCACTAGGTTCATCATCGCCGCATCGTCGGTGACGTCCACGGTCTGGCCGCGCTCTTCGGCGCCGCGTCCGAACCCCAACACCTGCCGACCCACCCGCCGCCGCACGATGCGGTCCAGCCCGACAAAGGCGCCGCCACAGATAAACAGAATCTGGGACGTATCCACCTGCAGATAGTCCTGCTGCGGGTGCTTGCGACCGCCCTTCGGGGGCACGTTGGCCACGGTCCCCTCCAGGATTTTCAGGAGTGCCTGCTGCACGCCCTCGCCCGACACGTCGCGCGTGATCGAGACATTCTCCGTCCGCCGGGCAATCTTGTCAATCTCGTCCACGTAGATGATGCCGACCTGGGCGCGGGCAACATCGAAGTCGGCCGCCTGCACCAGACGCAGGATGATATTCTCCACGTCTTCACCCACATAGCCCGCCTCGGTCAGAGTCGTGGCGTCGGACATCGCAAAGGGCACGTCAAGGCAGCGGGCCAAGGTCCTGGCCAACAAAGTCTTGCCCGAGCCGGTGGGCCCCATCAACAGCACGTTGCTCTTCTCGATCTCGACCTCGTCCAGCGCTTTCCGGCCGCGCCGATGCTGCAGGCGCTTGTAGTGGTTATGCACCGCTACGGCGAGGATGCGCTTCACCCTTTCCTGACCCACCACATACTGGTCGAGAAACGCCTTGAGGGCTTCGGGTTTCGGCACCTTGAGATCAGGAATCACCGTTGCGACCGGGCGGTTAAGCTGGTCGTCCGGGTCCGCCACGGCGGCACGGCGACCGCCGCTCCGCGGTTTGCCGACGCCCTGCTCGGCCAGGAGCTGGTTGCAGACGGTCACACACTCGGCGCAGATGACCGAGCCGTGCGGGCTGGCAATCATCTGCGGCACATCGGACCGGCTCCGGCCACAGAACGAACAGTGCTGCGAGCCATCGTTGCCTTGGGACTTCATGACCTACACCCCCGGGGGCGCCGGCCCGGCGCGCCACTGTGCGGTTTCCTGCCGGTCTGCCGCGGCAGGCCCGGTCCGGTCGTCTACTTGTCGGCCACCTTCTTGGGCTTGGGGGTCAAGACCTCGTCCACGAGACCGTAGTCCTTCGCCTCTTGCGCCGACATGAACTTATCGCGGTCGCTATCGCGCGCTATCGTCTCGACCTCCTTGCCCGTATGGCGAGCCAGGATCTGGTTGAGCAACTCGCGCATGCGCATGATTTCCTGCGCTTGAATATGGATGTCGACGGCGCTGCCCTCCGAACCCCCGGAGGGCTGATGGATCATGATGCGCGCCGTGGGCAGGGCAAAACGCTTGCCGGGCGCCCCCGCCGCCAGCAGTACGGCCCCCATGCTGGCCGCCTGGCCGATGCAGTAGGTCCGTACGTCGCAACTGAGCATCTGCATGGTGTCGTAAATCGCCAGGCCCGCCGAAATGATGCCGCCGGGGCTGTTGATGTAGAAGTCAATGTCCTTCTTCGGCTCCTGACTCTGCAGGAAGAGGAACTGCGCCACCAACGAGTTGGCCACGCCGTCGTCCACCGGAGAGCCCAGAAACACGATACGGTCCTTCAGCAGACGCGAGTAGATGTCGTACGCCTGCTCGCCTCGCCCGGTCTGCTCAATGACCAGCGGCACGAAGTATGAGGCCTTCGGTTCCCGCATGGGTGCCTTACTCCTTCTTGCCTTCGGCGTCGGCCACGTCGGCCAACGCCACCAGGCGGTCCAACACCATGTCCTCTCGCACAGAGACCACGACCTCTTCCAACCGACCGTTCTCGCGCAGACGCCGAATCAGCACTTTCGGAGTCACCTGACTCGACGTGGCCATGTACTGGAGCAGCGAGTTCACCCGCTCCATGTCCGGCTCAATCTTCTCTTCCAGAGCAATGCGCTGCAAGACGTAGTAGCGCTTCAGACCACGGGCGGCCTCTTCGTCGGCCAGACGGCGCAGCTCTTCTGGACGCTGCGCCAGCTGTTCCGGGGTGGCACCCCGGCGCACCTCACGGTCGTACAGACGCATCAGGGTATCGTAACTGGCGATGCCCAGGCGGGTCGGGGGCAACGGCAGGTCCATGCCGGCCAGAAGAGCCGTCAGGATCTGCTGGCGCACCGACTGATCTTCGGCGTGGGTCTGTTGCGCTTTGAGGTTGTCGCGCACCCGTTCGCGCATCTGCTGCATCGACTCGGCGCCGGCGGCCTTGGCCAGATCTTCGGTCAGCTCGGGCACGTGCGAACCATGCACTTCGACGACCGAGAAGGAGTAATGCACCTTCTTGCCGGCCAGAATCTTGTCGCTAAAAGCCTCAGGGAAGGCCGTGTCGAGTTCCCGCGTCTGACCCGCCGCCAGGCCCAACAGGCCCTGCAGCGTGCCGGGAATCAACTCTGGTTCGCGCAGCGCCAACCAGGTCTCGTGCGCCTTGAGGTAGAAGCGCGAGGCCTCCGGCAACTCCACGACCTCGCTTAGTGTACCCTCATAGCTGATCTTGAGCAGATCGCCCGCCTGAGAGGCGCGGTCTACCTTCTCGAACGCGGCGCGCCGCTGCAGCCAGCCGTTGATGACCTCGTCCACCTGGGCCTCGCCGACCGCGCTGACTTGGCGCGACACCCGGATGCCCTTGTAGGCCGGCAAGGCGAAGGTCGGCGGCACATCGAAAGACAGGCTGAACACGAAGGACTGATCGGGGCTGACGGTCAGCTTGTCCTCGTCCTCGATGCGCGGCGTCGTCTCCGGCTCGACCGGTTCTTTCTCCATGACTTCCCGCAGGCCGGTACGAATCAGCTCGCGGCGACACTCCAACTCGATCTGGGTACCGTACTGCCGCAGCAGAATGGGTCGCGGCACCTTACCGGGTCGAAAGCCGGCCACGCGGCCCTGCTGGTTGAAGGCCTTGACGGTGTCCTCGTACGCCTTCTTGACACGCTCCACCGGCACCTCGATGTCCAGCTTCACGCGGCAGGGCTCCACATCCGTCCGTACAACAGTCAGCGGCACAATCGTCTTGTCCACAGTCGTACCCATACGTTTGGTGTTTTTCTGGCTCGGACCGCGAGCACCAACGCCCGCCGGGACCGTCAGAAACACTCTCAACCAGAACTCAGGCGCGAAAGGCACGTACTATATTACCGTCTTGGTGCGAATTCCACGGAACACGCGACGCTACAGATGGAACCTTTCGATACATGGAAGCAGGATCCCGGCTGGGCCGACTGGCGCTGGCAGCTTCGGCATGCGGTCCGCGATCCCGAGGTTCTGAGCAACTGGCTTGGCCTCACCCCGGAGGCCAGCGCCGCGGTGCGCCGGACGGCGCTTCGCTATCCCGTCCTGGCAACGCCCTACTACCTGGCGCTGGCAGACCGCGCTGCCGCGGACGACCCGATCATCCGCCAGGTGCTCCCGGACCCGCGCGAACTGGCAGTGAACGGGGCGGGCTCGCCCGATCCGTTGGCCGAGAGACGCGACTCGCCCGTGCCCGGACTGATCCACCGCTACCCCGACCGCGCCTTGCTGCTCGCCACCCACCACTGCGCCGTGCTGTGTCGGCATTGCATGCGCAAGCGTGCCTGGCAGCCCGGAGCGCCGGAGGAAGCCCCGCCGACTGACTTCACTCAGGCCTTGGCCTACCTCCGTGAGCATACCGGCATCCGCGAGGTCCTGATCAGCGGCGGCGACCCGCTCCTGCTGCCCGAGGAGACGTTGTTCGGGCTCCTGGCCGCGCTGCAAGCGCTGCCGCACCTCGAGATCGTGCGCCTCGGCTCGCGCCTGCCGGTGGTGCTGCCGCAACGCCTGACCCCGGAGTTCTGCGCGCAACTGGGCGCGGCGCCACCGGTGTGGCTGGCGACGCAGTTCAACCATCCGCGCGAGCTGACTCCGGAGACCGCGCTGGCGGTGGGCAATCTCTTGCGCGCCGGCATCCCCGTGGTCAACCAGACCGTGCTTCTGCGCGGGGTCAATGACGACGCGCCGACCTTGGCGGCTCTATGCACGGGGCTGTTGCGGCAACGGGTCAAACCCTACTATCTGTTCCACGGGGATCCGGTGGCAGGAACCCTGCACTTCCGCACCGGGGTCGAACGCGGGCTGGAACTGCTGGCGGAACTGGAGCGCTCGGTGTCTGGACTCGCCGTACCCGCCTTCGCCTTCGATCTGCCCGCTGGCGGCGGCAAGGTGCGCCTGGAGCCGCCGCGGCGCTGTGGCGCCCTGCCGGACGGAACGGCCGTGTACCGCGACCGCGAGGGTCAGCCGCGCCCCTACCCTGATGGGCGCAAGTCAGCTCCGTAGGGGTTCGCTTGTCTGAGAACCGCAGAGGGTCGAGGGCCTTCCCGCCGTGGTGGGTCGAGAGACGAGTGTCCGAGTCCCCCCCGTCGATTCGATCCCGATTTCAATCTCGATCCGCCATCCCA
>CAIZKT010000671.1:0-14191 GCA_903933565.1 uncultured Victivallales bacterium
CCCGTCCCGCCCGGTGTATCGTACTGGCGCCCGCCGCCCGAGCCGAGATCCACGGGCACGATGGCCGAACCGTAGATCGTCGTCCCCGCCACGGTGCCCGTCCCGGCGCCGGCATGGGAGGCGCCGCCGCCGCAGTACCACCCTTCAAACCCCGCGCCGGGACCCCTCTCCTGCGCGTAGCCCTGGCCGTTCGCCGACAGACTCGACCCCCCCTCAATCACCAGGTTCGCGGTATGGATGGCGCCCCCCGTTCCGGCCCAGGCGCCGTCCGCCTGACCGGTGGTGTTCTTCCCCTGCAACAGCAAGGTGGAGTTGCCCGTCAGCGAGATCGTCCCGGTCGCGGTCAGGGTCGAGCCGCCGCCGAGGGCCAGGGTGGCGCCGTTGGTGACGATCAGAGTGTCGAGCGCGTAGTCCCCTTCTGGCCAGGTGGCATTGGCCGAGATGACCACGTCGCCGGGGCCGTACGTCAGGGTCACGCTGTTCAGGTTTGCCGAGACCTCGGTAGTCGGCGCGGTAAGGACGGCTTTGACCTGCACCCAGCGCGCCGATGAGCCCGCCAGGTCGATCGTACTCCCGGACACCGTAAGCCAGTCGTCGGGACCCGTCGGGCCACGCCACGCAGCGCTCGCCAGGCCGGCTTGCGTGGCCGCGGTGCGTACCTGGAAACGCACGGCCGTGCCGGCGGGGGTGTCGGCCTCCCAGGCCAAGGCCAGGCGAGCGTACATACCGGTGTCGAAGGCCGGCGAGACGAAGCTACCGACGGTGGAAAACAGGACCCGTGCCGCAGCGCTGGCCTCAGCCCCGACCGCCGCCGTGGGCTCGCTCGCGGCATAGGGCCGGACCCGCATCCAGTCCAGCTTGAAGTCGCTGTCGCTCCGGTCCGTACCGGCAAAGTTCAGGGTGTTCAGGCCGGCGATGGCAGACCCGTGCGAACGGGAGAAGACCTCGCTGCCGTTCATGGCCAGGAGACGCCAGGTGTAGTTCGTCAAGGTGTTGTCCCAACGCACCACATACCAGGTGTTCGGGATCAGGGTGACGCCGCTGAACCCGCTCCAGAAGAGCGACTCGAAGATGCCGTAGTCGTAACCGGTCGGCGAGCCTGTAGCGGGCTTGGTCAGATAGAGCCGGTTGCGGAATGAAGAGGGTTGCTGGTACTTCACCTCCACCGTAAACGGGGCGGGGACAGTCAGCGTGGTGGAGATCGTCGGATTGGCGCCGGAATCCAGCGTCACCACGCTGCCTGCCACCGAGACCCCGCTGCCGCTCTGCGACCAGGCGCTCAGAGAGTCGAAATCATCGAAGCGCGGGAAGGTGTCCGCGCCGCTGGAGGCCGCCTCGGCGGCGGCGCTGCCGTAGTACAGATAGATCGTCCGGCTGGCGCTGGCCGCCAGGGCGGGCAGCTTTACCCAGACCACCGCCGGGCTCGCCGTACTGTCCCAGGACTCGATCCAGAAGGCCAGCGGAGTGACCTCATCGCCGTCCAAGAAGCGCACGTCGGCGCCGTCGCCGCGGGTGCGGCTGAAGTCGAAGTTGGCAGCGCTGAGGGCGACTCGCACCGGGATGTCGGTGAGGCCCGCCGCCGTGGGGTTGGTCACCGTGACGTGCCGCTTCCAGGCGAAGGGCGCCGAGGCCAGGGTCAGGGCCGCCTCGGCGCCGCTGCCGGCGATCGTGATGCAGGTCCTGGTCCCGGCCCCAAAATCCGCGTCAGTGGTCTGGGTCCAGACCTCCGCCGCACGGCTCAGGCACTGCCAACCGAGGCAGGCCAGCAAGACGAGCTGTACCCTCATGAGTCGGCAGCCAGCGGTCCTGACGGGCGTAGCACAGGCGGTCGCTTTCGCGGGGCGGGTTAGCGGCGGCAGCATCAGGCACCCCCTTCTTCCATGGTGAGCCCGTGCCATCGCGGTGGAACTCAGGCTTGGGCTCGCCAACACCGGCGGTTCTTCAATAGGCTACTATGCGCGGACTCCCCTTGATTCGCAACGCCATGCAACGCTCTTCTTACTGCTCGACGGTGGTTTCTTGAGGCCCTGTGCCGCGAAGGTGGGCCTGGCTTGGCGGCAACTCCCCTGGCGGTATAGTACGCGACCGCCACCCACACTGGGGCCTGCGCCACGAGTCACGGCGCCGCGTCCAGGCGGTTCTTAGCGGAGCGATTCATGGACCAGGAAGCGCGCTACATCGTCGGCATCGACCTGGGGACCACCAATACGGCCCTAGCCTATGTCGACCTGTCAGAGGAGCCGAGGCAGCGCCGGGCCCAGGTCTTCCAGATCCCACAACTGGTGGCGGTCGGCGAGGTGGCGGCACTGCCGCTGCTGCCGAGCTTCGCCTACCTGCCGGCGCCTGGCGACGTGGTGCCCGACACCCTGCGCCTGCCTTGGCACAAGCGCAAGGCCCCCGACCTGGCGGTTGGCGCCTTCGCCCGCGACCAGGCTGCCCTCCAGCCTGGCAAAGTCGTCTCCTCCGCCAAGTCATGGCTGTGCTACGACGGCATCGACCGGCGCAGCGAGTGCCTGCCCTTCAGCCGCACGGAAGCGCCGCGGCGGATCAGCCCCGTCAGCGCCTCGAGGCTCTACCTGGAGCATCTGCGCGACGCCTGGAACCACCTCATGGCCAAGGGCGACGCCAGCCTCCGACTCGAGGTCCAGACCGTGCTGCTGACGGTGCCCGCCTCGTTTGACGCCGTGGCCCGGGAACTCACGGTCGAGGCCGCCGTGGCGGCGGGTCTCACCGTCCGTCTGCTCGAAGAGCCCCAGGCGGCGTTCTACGCCTGGCTCGAACAGCATGGCGAAGCCTGGCGCCAGCAGGTCGGCGATGGCGACGTCGTGCTGGTCTGCGACATCGGTGGCGGCACCACCGACCTCAGCCTCATCGCGGTCTCCGACCAGGAAGGCGAACTCCAACTGCAACGGATTGCCGTCGGCGAGCATACGCTCCTGGGCGGCGACAACATGGACCTTACCCTCGCCTATGGCATGGCGGCTAAGATCAAACGCGAGAAGGGCATCGTCCTCGACGCCTACCAGCTTGCCGCGCTCACCCACGCCTGCCGGGCTGCCAAGGAGCGCCTGGGCGAAGGCTCCAACGAACCGCAGCCCCTCACCCTGCTTGGCCGCGGTAGCGGCGTCATCGCTGGCACGCTCAAGACCGAGGTCACCCCCGATGAAATGCGGGATTTGCTGCTGGATGGCTTCTTCCCCCGTTGCAGCATCACCGAGAAGCCCGCCGAGCGCCGGAAGGTCGGCTTGCGCGCCTTCGGTCTGGAGTATGCCGCCGACCCGGCCCTGACCCGCCACCTCGCCGCCTTCGTCGACCGGCACAGCTTCCGAGATGCCGCCGGCAATGCGATGCTGCCTACCGCCGTGCTGTTCAACGGCGGCGTCACCAAGTCTGCCGCCTTCCAGACGCGCATCGTCGAGGTGTTGCAGGAGTGGAATGCGCGCCGGGATGGCGCGGTGAATCTACTGACGCAGGGCGATCCCGACCTGGCCGTCGCGCGCGGCGCGGCCTGGTATGCCACCGTGCAGCAGCAGGGCGGGGTGCGCATCAAGGCCGGCAGCGCGCGGGCCTACTACCTCGGTATCGACTCGGCCATGCCGGCCGTGCCCGGCTTCGCGGCGCCGATGGAGGCGCTCTGCGTCGTGGCTTTCGGGCTGGAAGAGGGCTCCTCGGTGGAGATTGGCGCCGAGGGGATCGGCCTGGTCATCGGCGAGCCCACCGAGTTCCGCTTCTTCTCCAGCACCGTGCGCCGAACCGACGCGGTCGGCGACGTGCTCGCAGAGTGGGGCCAAGATGACCTCGAAGAACTGCCGTCACTGGTGGCCGAATTGCCGGTTGAGGAAGGTCGAACCTCGCCCATCGGCACCCTCGTGCCGGTCCGCCTGCGCGCCGTGCTTACCGAAATCGGCACCCTGCAACTCTGGTGCGACGATGCGCGCGGTGGGCAAAGCTGGAAACTCGAATTCGAGTTGCGCGGCAACGACCCCGGCGCCCGCTGAGAAGCTGTGAAGAAATGCCCGTGTCGCCGTCCATAAGCCACGTTACCGAGTTCAGCCAGGCACGATACCGATTCCGATTCCGCCCCCGCCCCCGATTTCTTCACAGCTTCTGAGATAGCTCCATGAAGCCCTTTACCGTGCTGGCAACGGATTCGCAGACTCTGGCCCGCCGCGGCACACTGTGCACCGCGCACGGGGTGGTGCAGACGCCGGTATTTATGCCCGTCGGCACCCAGGCAACGGTCAAGGCCATGGCGCCCTGCGAGCTCGAGGATCTGGGCGCCGAGATCATCCTCGGCAACACCTACCACCTGACCATCCGGCCAGGCGTCGACATCATCGCCGGGGCAGGCGGCCTGCACCGCTTCATGGGCTGGAACCGCGCCATCCTCACCGACAGCGGCGGTTATCAGGTCTTCAGTCTCAGCAAACTGCGCAAAATGCGGCCCGATGGGGTCGAATTCCAGTCCCATGTCGACGGCAAGACGCTGTTTCTGGGACCCCGGGAGGCCATGGCCATTCAGCGCCAGCTGGGCTCCGACATCAGCATGGCCTTCGACGAGTGTACGCCTTACCCCTGCACCCACCCTGAGGCCGAGCGCTCACTCGCTCTGACCTTGCGCTGGGCCGCCCTCTGCCGCGAACAGGAACGCGCGCCAGGACAGCTCGTCTTCGGCATCGTTCAGGGCGCCGGATTCCAGGACCTGCGCGAGCAGGCCGTGGCCGCCATCGCCGCCCTGGACTTCGATGGCATCGCCGTGGGCGGGGTCAGTGTCGGGGAAACGGAAGCGGAGATGGTGCAGGTACTGGACTGGGTGGCGCCGCTCCTGCCGCCCGCGAAACCGCACTATCTGATGGGCGTCGGCACGCCGCGACAGCTGGTGCTCGGGGTGGCCCGCGGTATCGATATGTTCGACTGTGTTCTGCCGACGCGAGTGGGCCGCAACGGCAGCGCCTTCACCCTGACGGGAACCATCCCGGTCAAGGCCGGCCGCTACAAGAATGACTTCACCCCCATCGATCCAACCTGCGAATGCTATGCCTGCCGCCACTTCAGCAAGGCCTACATCCGCCACCTGCTCAATGTCAACGAAATCCTCGGCAGCCGCCTCATGACCGTGCATAACCTCCACACCTACATCGAGCTGATGCGCCGTATCCGCGGCCATCTCGAGGTGGGGACCTTCGCAGCATTCGCGGAAGACTTCCTCCGCCGCGTCCCCCAATGCGAAAAAGAAAAGACCCCGGCAGGATAGGGAAGAGAGGAGGGAGGGGGAGGAGGACCTGCCGGGGTCAAAACGAAAAACGCTAAATTGTCAGACTATTTTGCGGTCGGTTACACCCCTTGCCAAGAACGCAATTCTCAGGAAGCCCATACACTAATCGCGAGTTCTTCCTTGTCAAGCGTGGCCGCGCCTCGGCCAATACGTTTTTTTTCGACCTGATGAATACCGTTTACGGAGACGCGCTACCCAGCACGGGCGGCGGTACGGGTACCGTTTGAGGGGGCCGCTCGCAGCTCCGGAAGATCTCCCCGGAATCACGGGGAGAGGTCATGGGAATAAGGCTCGATTACAGGTAGGAAGATCCGGATATCGTGATCGGCCAGGGCCAACATCGACGTGCTGGCCCGCCACTGGATGGGATCCGGCGAGCGCACATCGAACCTCGTCTCGGGGACCATCGAGCCGAACTTTGAGATCCGCCAGCGAATCACCCAGCCGTTCGAATGGCCCGACACGTACCACTGGCGTTCGCCGGTCCGGACCACGCAGCCGCTGTTGAACGATCCGGCGGCGGCGTCATACCTTACGATATGGGTTGCGAGAAACGACACCCCCCTGCGGGTCCAGACTGCCAGACTGCCTTCCGTGTTGGAGGAGACGAGGTGCCCCGATGGCAACACGTCTACCATCTCGACACCCCGTTTCGAGGGTGTGGTCATCACCTGGACCATCACGGGGCCGGGTTCATCCTGGCTGATGGGGCGCCGGAACACGCTGATGGAGCCGTCCCAGCGGCCGACGGCAAACCTCGCATCATCAAGCCATTGCAGGGATTGGGCCTGGTTGTAGGTACGACCTACCTCCTGCGGCTCTCCTGTCAATGCAGGGCCGATCGCCGCGAGCAGGAGAAACAACCCGATCAGGCGCAGCGATAGGGAGCGTTCTATTCTCACAATTCACCCCCTGCGGTCGGCCCTGAAGAAGGCTGGTGATCGTCAGCCAGTCCCTGCCAGGGGCTCGTCCCCTGGAAGCCGGGCTTACGCGCCCTGGCCGCGCCACTGCGCGAGGGCGGCTCGAACCGCCCTTGAACTCAACTCCCCGAAGCTGCCCACATAGGCCCCGTTCTCCCACAGCCGGTTGGCGGAGTAGCGTATCACCACCTCGGGGAACTGCTCAAACATCACCTCCTGCGCGACATTCATCAACCTCTCGGCCAAAGCCAACGGCGCCACGGCGGGATGCACCCGCACCGCCATATGCACGTGGTCCGGCACTACGGATACCTTCAGCAGCGCGAATTGCTCCTTCGCCTGCACGCCCCGCCACGCCGCAACCACCCCGGCGGCTTCCGCCTGGGTGAACACCCCCCGGCGGCACATCGTCCCAAACACCAGGTGGTAACGCAGCAGGCTGAGGTTGTGCGCCGCGTCGAGCCGCACCGCCGCGGCTGCAGGCAGAGGGTACTCCTCAACCAATACCGGAGGCAAGGGCCGCTGGCTGTAGCCGTGGTGCTCGCCCTGACGGCCGATGTAGCCCTCGATGTCCTTGCGGGTGGGGTCGCCAACGGTGCAGGCAAGGTAGCCCGTCGCAAGCAACTTCGTGGGAGCGTCCAGGCCTTGGGCCGTGCGCAGCCACTTGCTCAGGCGCCCCTTGAACTTGCTGGCACAGCCGGAGACGCTCTCCGCCGGCCGCAGGCTCACCTGGCAGACCAGGTCGACCTCGTCGCTGGCCACGTCGAGCAGGCGGATGCCGTAGGCATCGAGAGACGCCTGAAACTCGTCCTGGCGCAACCCTTCGAGGTAGGACTGCGGCAGACGGCAGTGTGTCTGGAAGCGGAAGTGGACGCGGTGGCAATAGGCGAGATGGAGCTGGCTGGCGTTGTAGGGCTCGTAGTACACCCGACACCCCCTCATCTGCATGTCACGGGGCAAGCCCGTGGCGTCTGTGATCCTCTGCCAGTGGTTCAGCCCGTGGCGTCCGTGATCCTCTTGCCAGGGGTTCAGCCCGTGGCGTCCGTGACCTCTTGCCAGGGGTTCAGCCCGTGGCGTCCGTGATCCTCTTGCCAGGGGTTTAGCCCCTGGCGTTCGTGACCCACTGCCTCAAAAGCGCATCTCGAACGCACGCCTCCACCGCAGCCCCTGCAGATCCACCGGCAGCAGCATCGGCGAGTCCCGGTCGAGGTTCACGAAGCGTGTTGTTATACCAAATAATACACAGCTTCTATGCAAACGCTACTCTTGACCGTCATAATGAACCCGCCGCGGCGAACTTCACTGGCATTACGCCGTGAACGACCAGATCTTCCGCGACTTGGTACAAGCCACCGCTCAGGTTACCGTAGAGCCGCGCGACATCACCGTGCGGATCCTGAAGCGGGCGCAGAACCCCATGCTGGCCGCCGCCGGGCTCGCTGAGAGCGTAACGCCACTGCCCTGGCTCGTTGGCCGCAGGTTGTGGCTCTGCCTCGGGTGACCCCCGCAGTGTTAGTTGGGTGGCAGGCCATAGGAATCCAGAGCCTCTAGGGAAAGGCTGCCGATGAGACGAGCTGCTGCGATGATCCGCCGCCACCTGGTGGCGTTGCTGGCCGCGGTTCTGCTGCCGGGCCTGCTGAGCGCCGCCGACGACCCGCTTGGGCTCGGGCTGATCGGGTACCTTGCCTGCGATGGCGATCTGCGCCTCGTAACCCCTGTCGGCGAGGAGTCGGAGGCCAACTTCGAACGGCACAGCCTGGCCTTCACCGACGACTTGCAGGCAACGCCGGTCAACGAACCGCGCTTTGCCGAGGGCCGTTTCGGCCTGGGTATCCTGCTCGAGCCTGGCTGCGAGTCCGAGCTCCGCTACGATGGCTGCAATGGGCTTCCACCCGAGACCGCACAGGTCATCCCGCGCGGCGGGGCCGTGCTGCCGTTTGTGGCCGTTGGCGGCGCGGCGGTCGGGGTGATCCAGGCGACGGAGGGCGAGGCGCGCGGCCGACGCGAGCCCATCCTCGAGGGCAAGGCGGCGCTGCACGTCACCTGCCCCGCGGTCGGTAGCGGCGTCGAGATGCGGACTCCGGTGACGGTGCTGAACGGCAGTTACACCGCCTCGGTGTTTGTGCGCGGCGACCCCGACAGCCCGGCGGACGACCGGGTTCAGTTACAGCTCCTCGATGCCACCTCGGGGGCGGTGCTGGGAAGCGCGGAGCAGCCCGCCTCCGACGACTGGCGGCGCCTGCAGCTCAACGCCGAGATCGGGACCTTTACTCGCGACCCGGCCACCCAGGCCCGGACGCCCGTGACCCTCCGGGTCAGCGCCCGGCGCGCCGGGCAGATCGTGGTGCTGGATGCCTTCATGCTGGAGATGCGCGGCGGGTACTCCTACGCGGGCACCGGCAGCGCCTCGAGCTGGCTGCCTGGTCTGGCCTGGAGGGCGGCTGAGACCCTCGCCGTCGACGACCTGCGACCCTGTCTGGTCGACCAGACCGGCTCGGTGGCCCTGTGGCTGCGCCTGCGTGGCAGCCCGCAGGCACGGCGCACGCTGTTTGAACTGGCCGGGCGCAACCGCTGGGAACCCCATCTGCAGGTGGCGCTGCTGGACGACCGCCGCCTGCAACTCGGTCAGCGCCGCGAAGCGCCGCCGGAGGTGTCGGCAGAGGTACCCCTCGCCGCCAACGCCTGGCAGCACCTGGCCGTGAGCTGGGCCGGCGATCGCGCCGCGGTGTACTTCAATGGCGCCAAGGTGGGCGAGATCAACGGCCTGACGATCCCGGCCGTCCCGACCGCCGTGCGCCTGGCCTCGGGCGGGCCCAACGCCGCTGCCAACGCCGTGCTGGACGAGGTCCTGCTCTATGATCGGGAACTCACCGCCGCGGAGGTCCTCCGCCTGGCCCGCACGGACCTCCCCGCCGCCGGGCTGCCCCCGCCGACCGTGACCCTGCGGCCGCAGCGCTTCATCGAAACCATCGCGCACGGCCTGGCGCCGCAGCCCTGGCGTTGCGAACTGCGCAACCGGGGGCCGGCGGAGCTGCGGGAGGTGGACGTCAGCTTCCGTCTCGGCAGTGCCATGACCCTGGTCCGGCGCCTGAAGCGGGTTGAGTCCGGAGAGGCGGCCCTGATCGAGTTCAGCTTCCTGGCCGATCTGGCGGTGGGCACCTACCCGCTGACGTTGACGGCTCACCTCGGCGAGCGGGAACTCGCACGCTTCCATCGCCGGGTGGACATCACCCCCGCGCCGGAGCCGGCCGAGAACCTCCAGGTGTTGCCCTGGCGGCAGACCTTCGACCGCAGCTACGGTTTCACCTGCGGCGGAGGTGACCTGGCGGAGACCATGCGGCAGGGCCTCGGCTGGGCGCCGCATCACCTCTATCTTGGCTATCCGCGGGCGCTCGAGGGTGAGGACCTGGTGCATGACATGAATGACCGTCCCGGGCGGGCCCGTTTCAGCAGTCCCTACATGGCGGAACAGGTGCGGCGCGAGGCGGCGCGCTACGCCGAGAAGCTGGCCGGGGTGCCGGCCGCGCGGGCGGTGACCTTCAACAGCGAGATGCAGTGGATCTGGTCACACGACTACACCCCCGAAAGCGTGCTCTGGGTACGCCGGACCTTCCACGTCGACCTGGATGCCTGGCGTCAGCCGCCGCAGGGAGATGCGGACGCGCACCAGTTGCCCTTCGGCCGTCTGCGGCCCGCGGTGGCCGGCATCGCCCCGCCCGCGGACCACATCGTGGACCGGGCGGACCCCCTCTATGCCTATCATCGCTGGTTCCACGGCCCACGCGCCCCGACCGAGTCGTGGCTCAACCAGACTCTGAGCGAGGAAGTCCTGGCCCGGCGACCGGATGTGCTGACCCTTCAGGAGCCCATTCTGCGGCGGCCGTCCGTCCGCGCTTTCGATCAGGTCCGTATCGCCCAGGAGTGGTTCTACTACGAGGATCCCATGCGCGCCGTCATGATCCAGGAGGGCCTGAATGCCGCGGTGCGCGGCACCGACCTGCGGCCCTCGGGCATGCCGCAGTTCCTCTTCAAAGTCGGCGGCGCGGCGCCCTACAACGCGGTTCCCAGTGCGGACCTGTTTCGCGAGGCGGCCTGGCTCTGTGCCCTGCAGCCTATCCGTCTGTTCACCTACTGGAACTTCGAGGTCGTGCCCCGGGCCGACTTCGAGAACGCCTATCACCGGCTGCAGACTCAGGCTCAGCTGGAGGCGTTGTTCGGCTCGGCGCAGCCCTCCTGGGACGAGGCCAAGCGGGTGCTGAATGCCAATCCCGAGCTGGGGCGCAAGCTACTGCCGTGGGCGCCGGAGCTGCTGGCGGCCTTCCGTCGTTTTCACCGCGACGAGGTGGGGCCGCTGGGGGCGCTCATCCCCGCCTGGCGCAACCGCCCGCGCCGGGTGGCCATTCTGCGCTCGTTCGCCAGTCAGCTTTACGGCGATGTACGCTGGCCGGGAACGACCTGGCTCGAGGCCTGCGTGGTGAGTTCCGGAGTACCCTTCGACCTGCTTCTCGACGAGGATTTCGAGACCGCCGCCGACCCGCTGGCGTCCTACCAGCTCGTCGTCGTCAGCGCCGCGGTCTGCCTGCCGCGCCTTGCGGTCGAGGCGCTGCGGCGCTTCAGCGCGCGTGGGGGGGTAGTAGTCACCGACCCCGAGACCCGGGTGGCGCTGCCGGGGGCACAGGTGCTGCGGCCGGCCGATGCGGCTGGGGCCACCGCGCGTCCGTCCGAGACGGCCATGGCGCCGAAGGCCAGGGGCAGCGCCGCCGACCCACAGATGGAGGAAGCTCCGGCGAGCCCGCTCCGGGCGGGCGGACCGCAGGGCCTGGCGGAACCCGCGTTTCTCGAGGTCTTCAACCGGGCCGTGAAGCCTGAAGCGCGCACGCTCTCGCCCTTCACCTGGCTGAATCTGCTCGAGGCCGAGGGGGCCTGCTACCTGGGGGTGGTCAACGACCTGCGCGTCCACGGGCCACTGTACGGGCATTTCGGCGCCGTGCGTGAGACCGGGGTGCCGCACAACGCCCTGGTGCGTTTCGAGGCCGCGCTGGGACGGGTCGCCTACGACCTGCTGACGCAGCAGCCGGTGCCCCTCAGCGCCGCGGGGGCCGCCAGCCGGGTTGCCCTCGATCTGCCGCCAGGTGGGGCGCGGCTGCTGGTGCTGCTGCCGGAGACCATCGGCAGGCTGGAGCTCCAGGCACAACTCGAGCCGGTGGAGTGGGGTGATCATCGCGGTCGCCGGGTCGCTGTGCATGCCACGCTGCTGGATGTCCAGGGCCGCATCGTGCCGGGGCTCATTCCCGCCACCCTCACCTGGCGCCATCCGGATGGCTCGCGCAGCGATTTCTCCCACCACACCGTGTTCCACCGCGGCGTGCTCGACAGCGCTCTGCCCGTGCTTGCCAACGGCCCGGCCGGCGCTTGGCGGGTCCACCTGCTCGAACGTGCCAGCGGCCGCACTGCCGAGGTCGAGGTGTCGGTGCGCTGAGAGGCAGGCGCTACCCGGTCGCTCCCGGCGGCCCCTGCTCACCCTGGGGGATTTGCCCGCGTGAACTCTTGCCGCGGAGCGCTTGAATCACGGCGTCAAGCTGTTGCAGGAAACGCGAGCGGTCGCGCTCCTCCAGCCGCGAGGGTCCGCCGGTGATCTGTCCAGCACCGCGCAGCTCTGTCAGCAGGTCCCGCGTCGCGACCGCCTGGCCAATGTTCTGATCCGTGAACCGCTTGCCGGTGGGGCTCACCACGCAAGCGCCTTCCTTCAGGCAACGGCTCGCCAGGGGAATGTCCGCGGTGATGACGATGTCGTCGGCATGCACGTGTGTGGAAATCCAGTCATCGGCGGCGTCGAAACCGTGCCGCACCACGACCAACGTAATCCCGGGTTCCTGCGGAATTCGCAGCCGCGAGTTGGCGACCACCGTGACCTCGAGGTGGTAGCGGCTCGCCACGCGGTACACTTCCGCTTTGACCGGGCAGGCATCGGCATCTACGAAGATATGCAGCAAGCGAAGACCCTCGCGAGTACTCTGAATTCGGTTCCGGCCGCCAGCCCAGGCTGCGGCTCAAGCGCGCATCCGGGCCTGGCCTGAAGCCGGCCCAGGCAAAGCGGTGCCGAGGCCGCTCTGTGCCAGGGCGCTGCCAACGACGTCGCCACGGGTGAGGTGCAGAAGCTCGTTCACCGTGCGTTCTCCAGGCCGACTACCGTTTGCTCAGCGTGCTACAAAGCACTCTCATGTACCTCACGCTCGACAGAATCAAAGCCAGGCCAATCCCCGAGTACAGCACCGCCAGATAGGGCTTGGGGATCGCTGAATGCCGCAGGATGAAGCCCAGGGTGACCATGACCATAATCAGCAGGTAACTCCGCCACGGAATGAAGGAAAAAACGCACTTCTTGTCAGCCGTTGCCAGGATTCTCGCCAGATTCTTATCCACGGTTCCCAGGAAGGCGAAATGGTGGGCCACCATGGCCAGAACGAAGCCGGCGCCAAGGAATGCATAGCGGTGGACCTTGGGGGCTTGCGCTAGCCAGGTAAAGGCTAAGACCAAGAGCATGGTTCCAACGCACACCCAAACCGCCCCTGCCAGGAAGATCAGCACATTCCTCGGCACCGCGGGCTTGTACTTGCCTATTCCCGTCGCCATGTAGTCTATCTCCTGGCGCGATCCCGCGATCGTTGGCCGACGCCGTACCGTACTCTGTCAAGTCCAGCGGATCGCGGGGCGCTGCCGGCGGATGGCGAGCTTCGGGTGGGGTGGCGAGGCGCGGTCCTCCAGCTAAGGTCTTGGCCACCACGAGGCGTTGAACCAACGGGGAACTCGACCCATGACCACACCGCGAGAGAACCTGCTGAAGATCCTGCGCCACGAGACGCCGGAGTGGCTGCCCGTCGCCGGCCATTGCGACCCCTACAACCAGCCCAATCGTACCGGCATGGACCCCGCTTTGGCGACGGCGCTGGGCGAGGTGCGCTGGGGCGACACCTCCACCGTCACCCTCTCGCGCTACCTCGGCCTGGACATCATGGACTGGTACGGGCTGCCCATGCGCATCACCCGGCGCCAGGTCACCGTCGAGAGCCGCACCGAGGGCGTCGTGACCACGCGGGTCTGGCACACGCCCGCCGGTGACCTGCGCGAGGTGATCCAAGTCTGCCGCGAGGATAATGGCGCTGTCTCCAGCAACTGGACCGAACACCTGGTCAAGGGGCCGGAGGACCTGGCGGCCCTGGCTGCGATCTTCGCCGACGAGGTCATCGAGTCCGATCCCAATGCCCTGGGGCGCACTCGGGAGCGTCGGCAGCTCATTGGCGACGACGGCCTGCTGCTGGGTTCCATGGACGGCACGCCGTTGGGCATGATGTTCCGCGTCTACTCGGGAGTGGCCGTTCTGGCCTACCTGTGGGCCGATGCGCCCGCCGCCTTGCGCGACTGCTTCGCGGTCATGGAGCGCAACTACCAGCAGCGCCTGGCGATTGGAGTTCAGTCCGACGTCGACGTGGTGGTCAGCGTCGACGATACCTCCACCACCGCCATCTCGCCGGCCATGTTCGAAGCCTGCAATCTGGCGCTCACCGACGCCCGGGCCGCCGCCGCGCACGCCGCTGGCAAGTTCTACTTCCACCACTCGTGCGGGCTGATTCGCGACCTCTTGCCCTTGTACCGACGCACCACCATGGATGCGGTGCATGCCTTCACCATCCCGCCGATCGGCAATGTGACCGTGGCCGCGGGGCGGAAAGCACTCGGCGAACGCATCACCATCATGGCCGGCGTCCAGCAACTGGCCGGCCCCATGGCCGACCGCGCCGCTGTGCGTGCCAGCCTGCAGCAGATGATCCGCGAGGCGGCGCCGTGGGACCACTTCATCCTCGGCCTGGCCGCTTACCCGAATCGGACCCTCGAAGAAACGCGCTTCGTCGTCGACTGCTGCCGGGAGGTCGGCGGAACCTGCCGGAGAAGCGCCGACGCGCAGGGCGGTTTCAAGAAACGACCGCCGTCGTACCGC
>CAIZKT010000672.1:0-21539 GCA_903933565.1 uncultured Victivallales bacterium
CGTCTCCGTGTCGCAGTACCTCAGGAAGGCCTCAATGGATTCGCGGGGTTGCTGGGCCGTGTAGTATACCCATCCCAGCTTGTAGAGAGCCCGAACTCCCTTATCGATGGAGCTGTAGCGCTCGATCAAGCGTTGGTACTTCGGAGCTGCCGCCAGAAACGCCTCGAGGGCCAGCGCCTTGAGCTTCTCCTTGTCCGCGGCGGGGGCTTTGCGGCTCAGGTCAGCGGCGTCACTGGCCTGACGGTAGTAGTGTTCGGCGATGGCGAAACAGACTTCTGGAGCTTTGGGATGGTCCGGGGCAGCTTCGACAAACAGCTCCCAGGCGTCCATCGCGCTGGCAAGCATCTCCGTACGAGCGGCAGCGGTCAGAGTCTTGGCTTTCTCGAACATCACGACGCCCAACCGGTACAGGCAGTCGGCGGTGCCTTCCGCCTTGGGCATGATCTGGGCGAGATACGAACCCACCGCTTGCGCCTCGAGGAAACGATCCGTGCTGCCAAGACAGATGACGAGGCGGCTAGCGACTTCAGGCAGACGCTTGCTGCGGCGGCCCAGACGGAGAGCCTCGAGATACAGCGGCGTTGCGCCCCGGTAATCTTTGTTCAGAAGGAGCGCTTGTGCCTGCTCAAGCTTCACGGACATCTCCGCGTCGGTGCCAGCGTCCGAGATGGCGATTTTCTCCCCGAAAGCCTGCTCCAGAAAAGCGCTGCACTTCTCGTGCTTGGACAAGGCTTTGCTGCGATACTCGGACTCTCCATACTCCGAGATGACCGTCTCCAGGAGCTTGGCGGCGGCCTTGGCTAGCTTGTGGGCCTTGGCCTCATCCCCGGCCATGTAGTGCGCCAGGGCCAGGCCGCGGCAGGCTTCGGCCTTGTAGTAGAAAGCCCCGGCGTAAGGGGAGGACGAGTTGTCGCTACCCTTGGCCATGTCCTTCTCGATATCGCGGAAGAGATCCGACTCGTCCGCCATCCGGATCGTGTCCAAGGCCTGCTTGAAGCCGGTGACCTTGAGCGCGTCCTTGGCCTTGTTCTGCTGTTTGAGTGTGTTCAGTTCGTCTCCGCCCAGCAGAAGGTAGCCGCGGGCAGTCTCAAGGTAGGCGGAGACAGCCACGCCATCGCGCAGGAAGAGCAACTCCTGCAACTGTTTGGTGGCGTCCTGTACGACGGCGCGGTTCACCGGGGCTTTACCGTTGAACTTACTCTCTTCGGTATCGATCACAGCTTGGGCCTTGAGGAAGGTCAGCTTGCGGTCACTGGCACCCTCCGTCTTGCCCAGGAATTCGAGTACCTTGGCGGCCTCGGCGCCCTTGCCGAGACGCTTCAGCACGGTGCTGTAGATGCTGACCGCGCGGCTGTAGGCCGCCAGGGCACGCTCATTATCTGCCGAGGGCGCCTTCGCCTTCTGGAAGTACTGTGCGTAGGCTTTGGCAGCGTCTTCGTTGCGGCCGCGGAGAGCGGACACCTCGGCCTTCAGCATGAGAGCCATGGGGAAGGATGGGCTGGTCGGCTTGATGCGCTCGAGGGCGACGTCGGCCAGCTTGCTCTTGCCGGCGGTGTAATAGGTACGCGCCTTCTCTACGAGGACTTCGTCGAGACGATCGGGGTACTTGCTCTCCATCTGTTCGACCAGCATTTCAGCGTAGTCGTAGAACTCCAGGCGGTTGAGTTCGGCCAAGGCGCCAAAATCAACCGCTGCTTCCTCGATGGCACGCGCGCCGAGGCCCGTCAGGATGACGGCCAGGATCAACGCAAGTCGTAGAGTGCGGGCGCCAGAGCGGCAACTTGGGACAGATGGTGAACCCATACACAGCATCCTCAGACCCCTGCGCTCACTCGGTGCGACGCACCCCGCCTGGACTTGGCTGAAGTCCGACGGGCACGGGCAACCCCGGTAGCTATGCCGCATACCGGCAGTCTCGCAAATGGCAGTAAGGACGGCGAAGGATGGAGGTGGTCGGGGCGAGAGGATTCGAACCTCCGACCTCTTGGTCCCGAACCAAGCGCTCTAGCCAGGCTGAGCCACGCCCCGTAACCTCGTTCATCCGGTGCCAGCCTACGCGGCTCACCTCTGGACCGACGCAGACCACACCAGGCCGGATGAACTGACCCTTAGTATGCCGCCGTTTCCGCGAAAATCAAACTCGCTACCGCGCCTATTCTGCAACCCGCCGCCGGCCCGCTGTCGGCGGGCCAACACGGCTCAGCCACCCAGTTTGTCAATCAGCTTGACGAGGGGCAGGAACAGCGCGATAACGATGCCACCGACGATCACGGCCAGAAAGCAGATCATGATCGGTTCGATCATGGAGGTCAAGGCGTCAACCGCGCGGTCTACCTCTTCCTCATAGACGTCCGCGATGCGGTTTAGCATCTCGGGAAGCGCGCCGGTTTCCTCGCCGACCTCGATCATACTGACCACCATACCCGGGAAGACACCTGCCTTGTCAAGAGGCCGCGTCATGCCCTCGCCTTCCTTCACCGCGTCATGCACGGTCTGGATCGCCCGGGCCACAATCTCGTTGCCGGAGGTATCCCGCACGATCTGCAGAGCCTGCAAGACCGCCACGCCGGACTGCATTAGGGTGCCGAGGGTACGGCAGAAGCGGGCGGCGCAGGTGCGCACCACCAAGGCGCTGAAGGGGGGGACTCGCAAGACGAAAAGATCGAAGACGAAGGTGCCCAGTTTAGTCATCTTGATCAGGCGGAACACGACCACCGACGCCGCGATCCCGATGGCCATTATGATCTCCTGGTTTTTCATGAAATTACTGATGCCGATCACCACCTGGGTGAGGGCGGGAAGGGGTTCGCCGGGGAGCATTTCTTCGAACATCTTGGAGAATTTGGGAACGATGAATATCATCAACCCAGAGGTGATCGCGCCGGCCACGGAGAGCACGAGAATGGGGTAGACCATGGCGGACTTGACTTTGCCGGCCACGCGCTGGGCTTTCTCCATGAACTCCGCCAGGCGCTTGAGCACCGTTTCCATGGCACCGGACGCCTCGCCGGCGCGCACCATGTTGACATAGAGGCGGTTGAACGATTTCGGATGGGAGGCCAGGGCTTCCGAGAAGGTCGTTCCGCCTTCTACCGAGTCGGCCAGATTGCCGACCACCTTACGCAGGGGCGGGTTGTTCTTGGCCTGGCGTTCGAGGGTACGCAGGCAGCGCACCAAGGGCAGGCCCGCCTCGAGCAGCACAGCCATCTGGCGGGTCATTGTGGTCAGGTCTTTGCGGGTGATCTTTGCGGCCAGCATCCCGGCGCCGAAGCCGCCTAAGGCACTGGTAGCGCGTCCACCGCCGGCGCCTTTCTTGCCCCGCACCGCTCCTGGCGCCCGCGGCGCCAGGATGCTGGTTGGGAACAAGCCCATCTGCTTGAGTTTACCGCCCGCCTCCTGTTGGTTCTCGGCGTCGATCTGACCTTTATGCTCTTTGCCGCCCGAATCTACGGCAACATATTGAAACTTGGCCATGGGCACCACCTCGCGGAGATTGCGCTGTGCGCAATCGGTTTACTTCTTGGCGCGGTCCTGTTGCATCTTCTGGATCACCGCCTCGGGATCTTTCGCCTTGGTGATCAGGTCACCATAGGAAATCTTCCCTTCGGAGTACAGCCTGGTCAGGTGCGAATCGAGCGTGTTCATGCCATACTTGGCGCCGGTCTGGATATCGGAGGTAATGCGGTAGGTCTTGCCATCGCGGATCAGCGCGGCGATGGACGGCGTGCTGATCATGATCTCGAAGGCGGCGATACGGCCCTTCTTGTCGATGCGGGGCAGGAGCACCTGGGAGATCACGCAGATCAGCGACATGGCCAACTGCGTACGGACCTGTTCCTGCTGGTCGGTGGGAAAGGCATCGACGATACGGTCGACGGTTTCCGCCGCGCCGGTCGTGTGCAGGGTGGCAAACACGAGGTGTCCGGTTTCTGCCGCGGTGATGGCGGCACCGATGGTCTCGAGATCCCGCATTTCGCCCACGAGGATGACATCGGGATCCTGACGCAAGGCCCGGCGCAGGGCCTCCCCGAAGGAGGGCACGTCGACGCCAATCTCGCGCTGCGTGATCAGGCTGTGCTTATGGGTATGATAAAACTCGATAGGGTCTTCGACCGTGATGATGTGGTCTTCGCGCTCGCGGTTGATCACATCGATCATGCTGGCGAGAGTGGTTGACTTGCCGGAGCCGGTAGGCCCGGTGACCAGTACCAGCCCCCGAGGACGGAAAAGGATGTCCTTCATGGCGGGCGGCAAGCCGATCTGTTCCAGGCTGAGCAGGGCGTTGGAGATGGTACGCAGCACCAGGCCGATCGTGCCCTTCTGCTTGAACACGCTAACCCGGAAGCGCGCCACCGTGCCGAAGGCAAAGCCGAAATCGACCGTCCCGTCCTCTTGCAGCTTCTGCTGGTTGGCCTCGGAAGTGATGGCCTTCATCAGCCGCTCGGTATCTTCCGGGGTCAGCAACTCGGAGTCGAGGGGCGTCATGGCCCCGTGAATGCGGATCACCGGCGGCGAGAGGACGCGCAGATGCAGGTCACTGGCCCCCTCATCAAGGACCAGTTGCAGGAGATCCGACATCTCGACCGCTGACATCTAGCCATGCTCCTTGCAGTTTCAGAACGCTGCCACGGGGGCCGGTCAGGCCGCACGCATCTGGGTCAGGCCTCTGGGCTGCCGCGGCCCGCGTCATGGCCGATATAGTACCATGAATCGGGGCTTATGCAAAGGACGTATGTTTGAGCACTTCCTCGACCGTAGTGACGCCTTCCAGGACCTGCTTGATCCCGTCCTCTCGCATCGTCTGCATGCCCTGCTCGATCGCGCGTTCACGGATGGACTGAGTCGGGACGCGGCGGTTAATCATGCTCTGGATGTCACTGCTCACACTCAGCAACTCGAAGATTCCGACGCGACCGCGATAGCCGGTGTTGTTGCACATTTCGCAGCCGCGACCGCGCCAGAGCTTATGGCCGACGAGGTCCTCCCGCGTGCGCCGGATCAGGGTCAGCTCGCGGTCGTCGGGGTCGTACTCGGCACGGCAGGCACTACAGACGCGCCGGATGAGGCGTTGGCCGAGCACCCCGACGAGGGTGGAGCTGATCAGGAAGGGTTCGACGCCCATGTCGATGAGTCGCGTGATGGCGCCGGCCGCATCGTTGGTATGCAGCGTGCTCATGACCAAGTGGCCGGTGAGGGACGCCTGAATGGCCATGCTGGCGGTCTCGACGTCGCGGATTTCCCCCACCATGATGCGATCGGGGTCCTGGCGCAGGAAGGAGCGCAGGGCCCGCGCGAAAGTCATGTGGACGGCCTCGCGGATCTGCACTTGCATGATGCCTTCGAGGTCGTATTCAACCGGGTCTTCGGCCGTCAGCAGCTTGTCCTCGATGCTGCTGATCTCTTTGAGGCCGGAGTAGAGGGTGGTGGTTTTCCCGCAGCCCGTAGGTCCCGTCACCAGGAAGATACCGTTGGGTCGATTGATGATCAGACGGACTTTATGGGTGACGTCCTTGCCCATGCCCAAGCGGTCGAGGTCGAGGTTCACCACGGTACGGTCGAGCACGCGCAACACCACGCTTTCGCCGTAGCGGGTAGGCAGGCTGGACACCCGCAAGTCGACCTGGCGGCCGTTGATGCGCCGTTCGATACGACCGTCCTGGGGCAGACGGCGTTCGGCGATGTTCAGGCCGCTCATGACCTTAATACGGCTGATGACAGGCACCGCGAGGTGCTTGGGGGGAGGCGCCATCTCGTAGAGAGCGCCATCGATGCGGTAGCGGATCCGGAACTCGTCGGCGAAGGGCTCGAAATGCACATCGCTGGCCTGGTCCTTGATGGCCTGCGAAAGAATGATGTTGACAAAGCGCACGATGGGCGCGTCATTGGCAGCCGCCTCGAGGGACTCCACGTTGTCCTGATCGATGTAGCGGTCTTTGTGGCTGGCCTCGAGTTCGCCGAGGACATCCTGAATCGTGCCCGCACCCTCGGGGTAGAAGGTGTCGATCGCCTCTTCGATCTCATGCGGGCGAGCCACGAGCACCCGGCATTCCTGGCCGACCAGGAAATGCAGTTCGTCAATCATGCGGTAACCCATCGGCTCCAACGCGGCAACGTAGAGCACGCCACCCTCTTCACGGACCGGGACCACGCCGTACATGCGGGCCACTTCAGGCTTGAGGCGGCCGCGGAGTTCCTCCGGAATCTCGCCCATCTTGAACGAGACGAACTCGGTGCCGAGGTTCTCCGCGATGAGCGTCAGCAGCTCATCCTCTTCGATAATATCGTAGTTGTAGAGGACGGTGGGGAAGGAGCGTCCGGTGCGCTGATGTTCCTCAAACACTTCTTCAAGCTGGGCTTCCTGTGCCTTCCCGGAGTCCAGGAGAAGATGCCATATAGCACTGATCTCGGCATCCATTTCGACAGGCATGACGGAATCCTTCCTGGCGGCGGCAACGGCGTGCCGCCCCTACTCCTGCTCCTGGTCGTCGCCGACCGTCGAGCGGATCACCTCTTCGAGCGAAGTCAGGCCCATGGCGGCCTTGCGCAACCCGTCATGCCGCAGCGACCGCATGCCGTTGGCAATGGCCCGCTTACGGATCTGGGCGGAATCCGCCTTCCCATAGATCAGCTCCTGGATGCTGTCATCAAGGATAAAGATCTCATAGATACCCATGCGGCCCTTGTAGCCGCCATTGCATTCGGAGCACCCTTTACCTACCAGCAGTTTGGCGTCGGCAAAGAAATCGGGGGCAAGACCGACGGACTCGATTTCGTCGGGGGTGGGCTGGTGGGGCTCTCCGCAGTTCCGGCAGAGCCGGCGTACGAGCCGCTGAGCCATGATAGCGCGCACCGCGGACGCCACAAGGAACGGCTTGATCCCCATATCGATCAGTCGCGTGATCGCGCCAGGGGCATCGTTGGTGTGCAGGGTGCTGAACACCAAGTGCCCGGTCAGCGCCGCGTTGATGGCGATGTCACCGGTCTCAGAGTCACGGATCTCACCTACCATGATGACGTTGGGGGCCTGGCGCAGCATTGACCGCAGGGCATGTGCGAAAGAGAGGCCGATCTCGGCATTGATCTGCACCTGGTTGATGCCCGACAGCTCGTACTCGACCGGGTCTTCCGCCGTGATGATCTTGCGGGTGGGTTGGTTGAGTGTGTGCAGGAACGAGTAGAGAGAGGTGGTCTTGCCACTGCCGGTGGGGCCAGTCACCAGGAAGATGCCGTCAGGAAAACTGATGATCTTGAGAATGGTCTGCTGGTCGTCCTCCAGGAACCCCAGCTCGGAAATGCCCAGCATGACGCTGCTCTTGTCGAGGATGCGCATGACGATGGACTCGCCGTGGCTGCACGGGATGTCGGACACACGCAAGTCCAGTTCGCGGCCCATGGCGGGGACCCGGATACGTCCATCCTGGGGGATACGGTGCTCCGAGAGGTCCATGCCAGCCATCAGTTTCAGACGGCTGAGGATGTTGTTCTGCAAATACTTCGGTGGATTCTCGACTTCGTTCAGCACGCCATCGATGCGGTAGCGCACCCGGAAGCGTTTCTCCATGGGTTCCAGGTGAATGTCGGAGGTACGCGTCCGAAACGCCTCGAGGATCAGGAGTGAGACGAGGCGAATGATGGGTGCCTCGTCGTCTTCCGCCTCGCTGGTCTCGGTGGTCACGTCGGTGGTGGCCACTTCGCTGATGTCCAAGGAGCCTTCCGTCATTTCCTCCAAGAAGGATTCCACCGAGTCGCTGACGTTGCCGTAGTAGTACTCCAGGGCGCGGTCTATGGCCTTACGGCTCGCGACCACCCCTTCCACGTCGGTCCGCAGGATGTAGCGGATGGAGTCCAGCGCCTCCAGATCGCTGGGGTCCGACATGGCCACGGTCAGCGTGCCCTCGTTCCGCATGACCGGTACGATGTGGTAGCGGCGAGCGATATCCGTGGGAACCGCGGCAACCACATCAGGAGGAATCTTGAAGTCCGTGCTGAACTCGAAGGTGTCCATGCCGTATTCGGCGGCCACCAGGTGCAGCACTTCATCCTCGGATACACGTTTAAGCAGGATCAGGGCGTCCACGACGGACGTCCCGCCCAGCTGAGCGTGCTCGCGAGCCTCGGTCACCTGGCCATCGTCGACGACGCCGCGTGACTGCAGCAGATCAAGCACGAAATCGTCTGAACCTGTCACGATATACACCTACCGTACGATGCTAGGTCGCTCCGACACGCCATCTTCAAGCCTGCCTGCCACTCCGCTGTGGTTCGCCTACGGTCGCGCCTTCCGTGACCCATTCTCGGCGGCACGGCGACGATAAACTGCCAACAGTACCGGGGCACCTATTGTACCCTGCCCTCAAAAGCAATTCAATGAATAACACTTAACTTACTGGAGTAACACATGTTACAGACATGAAAACGAACTCATCACCCACCATTGAGCACAAATTACCAGCGTTTGTGCGACTTCCTGGTCGGGGCCGACAGCCTTCCTTGAACGCGGCTCGGGGTAACGCCTTAGTCTCCTCCAGCGCCGTTTCGACGCGCCCTTGTCCTACAGCGTTCACGACGGGAAGAATGTCTCTTCCAGCAAAGCGCACAGACAGTGGTACAACGGCAGATGGAGTTCCTGTACAAGGTACGTCTTGGTTGCGGGTACGCGCAGACAGACACTGGCCAGATCCGCGAGCCCGCCGCCACCAGCACCGGTAAAACCAATGATTTGCATGCCTTTCAGTAACGCCACCCGACATGCCATTCCGACATTGCGCGCATTCCCTGACGTCGACAAGGCCAGCAGCACGTCGCCAGGCCGACCCAGAACGTACAAGGGCTGCGCAAAAATCAGTTCCGGGTCGTTATCGTTACTGACGGCTGTAGTGAGTGCGTTCTCTGACCCCAGCACCAGCGCGCGCATCCCTCCCTGCAGACCGCATGCCAGTGCCGCACCCTCCGCACCGAAGCGCTCCTGCAAACGTACTTGTTCAGCGAGCTCCAGCGCCCGCGGCTTTAGAAAGCCCTTCATCAGTTCACCGGTAATATGCTCCGCGTCAGCCCGGCTCCCACCATTGCCACAGACAAACAGGGTTCCGCCACTCTGCAATGCTGACCGACACACGGCGTATGCCATCCTCAATTGCGGCACCACGACTTGCAGAGACGGTATGCGCTGGCACAGTTCGTCTATGAGTAGCTCGTTCAAGACAGCGGGCTGGTCTGTCCGGTTGGTGGATTGCACGCGGCCCTCCCGGTGTCAGTAACCCTGTTCATAAGTCCGCCATAACGTTGGCCCTTGCCTGTCAGTAAGGTTAGTATGGTGTGAATACACGGTTTGTCAACATGATGTTAGACGGGTAACAATCTTGTCTAAATGATTACCCATCATATATTTATGTTAACCTACTTGACATGTGAACAGCTCTAGTGATATTGGTGTGTTATATATGGAATGTAGAGATATTAGAGGCATTCAGAGGGATTCGTACCCAGGAAGTCAGGCACCATGAAAATTACCGTAGCGCGCGACCATCTGCTCAATGCCTTGCGTCTGGTTGGCAACGTGGTGAATGCGCGGACACCGATGCCGATGTTAAGTACGATTTTGGCGGAAACCGTAGAGGGGTGGGTGCATCTCTCCGCCACGGACCTGGAGATGTCGATACGGACCGCCATTCCAGCGGTGGTGGAGGAAGCGGGAAGCACGACCTTGCCGGCCCGGAAGATGGCGCAGATTGTGGCCGCGCTCCCGGCGGGCGATGTCTCGTTGTCCACCGATGAAGGGCAGGCGACCTCAGTGGCCTGTGGTAAGGCGTTCTTTCGCATCGTCGGTCTTGATCCGAAGGATTTTCCCAAGGATAGTGGCTTCACGGAGGAATGGTCTTTCGTGGTGGCGGGACGAGATCTGCGTAAGGCGCTGGCGAAAGTGTCCTACTCTACTAGTGAGGATGAGACCCGTCATGTGCTGAATGGCATTCTGTTGAGTGTTCGGGAGGGGATGATGACGGTGGCGGCGACTGACGGGCGGCGCCTGGCCTTGGTGGAGAAGCAGCTGGCGGCGGAGGGGGTAGCCGATGGCGACGTGATTCTACCGGCAAAGGTGGTCGCGGAATTGGGGCGGATGTTGGAGGGTGAGGGTGAGGTGACGATTAGGCTGAGCGCCGCTCGAGCGTCCTTCGAGTTTGGGCAGACACTGTTGGTGTCCAAGTTGGTTGAAGGAACGTATCCGAACTACCGGCAGGTGGTCCCATCAACCTTTTCGCAATCAGTGGCCATTCCACGGGTCGCGTTCGCCGATGCGCTGAATCGTGTTGCGATGGTCGTCAGCGAGAGCAGTGCGGCGGTGAAATTGAGTTTGAAGTCGGCAGAGATGGTGGTGTCGGCGACGAGTGCGGAAGTAGGAGAGGCCAAAGAGGCCATCGATGTGTCCTACGAAGGCGCGCCCCTGGCCATCGCCTTTAATCCTCTCTTCTTTACCGAGCCCATAAAAAATCTTGAGTGCGATCAGCTGATCCTGCAATTCAACGACGAGTACAGCCCGGTGGCCATGTCAGGGGATGAAGGGTTCCTCTACGTGGTCATGCCCATGAGGGCGTAGACGCCGACCGTGGCGGACTATCATGATGGGCACGTTGTCGCGGCTGCAGGTATGGGATTTTCGCAACATCCGACACCTGGATGTGGCTCCTGTTCGGGGCGTCACGGTCCTCATAGGGAGTAATGGCCAGGGCAAGAGCAATGTGCTTGAAGCGTTGTGCTATCTAGGTTGGCTACGGTCTTTTCGGACCCAGGGCATCGCGGACCTCCAACGCTGGGGCAGCAGCGGTTTTACCATCCGGGGCGAACTGAACGGCGAGGATCTGCAGGGTGGCGTGACTCTGGCGGTAAGTCAGGGCGAGAAGCGCTACCTGCAAGTGAATGGTGCCCCGGTGGAGCGCGCCAGCGAGTTCATCAATCGCTTCCTCTGCATCCCCCTTGTGCCGAGTGATCTGGAGATGGTCAAGGGAACGGCCGCCGTGCGGCGCCGTTTCCTGGATGGCACCATCTCGCAACGCTGGCCCGCCTACCTCTGGGAATTGCAGCGTTACCGCGCCGCCGTGAGTTCACGAAATCAGGTTCTGCGCGCGCCGCAGCAATACCCGGCGAACGTGCTAAACGCCTACGACGAACTCCTGGTGCGCCATGGGGCTCGGCTTGAGTTTTTTCGTCGGCAGCATGTGGACGATCTCTGCCGAACGCTCGCCGAGCTCTCCGGCACACTCATCGGGCCAGCCAGCCCGTTGTTAGCGGTATCCTACACCTGCCCCGGCATAGCGAAGGAGGCGGCCGGGGATGAGGGACAGCTGGCGGAGATGCTCTGCCAGGCGTTGCGGCGAAACCGCGAGCGTGATCAGCGCGAGGGGCACACCTCGGTGGGGCCGCAGCGGGCGGACTTGGCTATCACGCTGGCCGGACGACCGCTGTCCACGTGTGGCTCAGAAGGGGAGTGCCGCCTCGCCTGCCTGGCTCTGCGTTTGGCCTCGCTATCCATGGCTCGGGAGGCGGCAAGCGCGGGCAAGACTGTAGTGGCCTTGGTGGACGACGTCGTCGGCGAACTCGATGCCACCCGTCGCGGCGCCTTTTTTGAGGTTGTGCGCCAGGCTGACCACGTGATGATCACGGCTACCGCGACCCCGCCGGAGCTGGTTGGGCGGGTAGCGGCGACGTACCGTGTGCAGGAAGGAGTCGTGTCGCCGATATGAGTTCCCGTGAGGCTGCCCCCAACCCCGTGGGCACTCTGGCGCTGCTGGGCGCAATCTTGCTGTTCAGTACCGTGGAGATTGCCAGCAAATCGCTTCAGGTGGGCCATCAGGCGCGCCTCGACCCCTTCTTTCTCGTCTTCATCCGTTTTTTTGTGGCCGGCCTGTGCCTGGTGGCGGTCGGTCTGCCCAGCGCGCGGCGGCGCGGCATCACGCTGGGCGGCCGCGATTACGCCATCCTGTGCCTCAATGGCGCCATCGGCATCGCCCTGAGCATCAGCCTTTTCCATGTCGCGGTCATGGCCTTTCGCAACGCCTCGTCGTCGGCTGTGGTGTTCAGTGCCAACCCGGTCTTTGTGGCTCTGTTGGCGCCCCTGATCAACCGCGAGGGGCTGAGTCTGCGCCAGGGCGTGGCGGTGGCACTGGGGGGGATGGGAGTGCTGTGCTTTGCCTTCGAGTCTGGGCACTTGGAGAGCGATTCGGTCAAAGGCCTGTTGGTGATGGTCTGCTCGGCCTTCTTCTTTGCCATCAGCATCTGCGTGTCACGGCGGATTATGCCGCGCTATGGGCCGCTGCTCACCATGGGTGTCTCGTCCCTGTTCGGCAGCCTGCTCGTGCTCCCCATCGGGGTGTGGCGCAGTGCGGTTCCCATCCTGCCCGAGCTTATGAAAGGGCTGCTGCCTGTGCTCTACCTGGTGGTGGCCTGTACGGCGGTGGCCTATGGCCTCTACTACTACGGCCTGGCGCGGACCTCCGCCTACCGGGCCTCGGTGACCTTCTTCCTGAAGCCCGTCATCGCCACGGTGCTGGCCGTCCTGCTGCGGGGGGAACGCCTCAATGCCTACACCCTGAGCGGCACCGGGCTGATCTTGGTCGGGCTGGTTCTCGCGTTGTTGGGAGACAGCCTGTGGAAAAGGCGCACGGCAGGAGTGACCCCATGACCTCAACCCGGCGCCTCATTCTGGCGGTGGACTGCGGCTCGACCAACTTCAAGGCGGCGCTGTTCTCGGGCGCCTTGGCGCGTCTGGGCGAGGGCAGCGTACCGGTGCCTTACACGGTTCAGGGGGGCGCCGTCGTCGAGTTGTCCGGCGAAGACGTATGGGCCGCCTTTCTAGACTTGGTCGGGAAGACCTGCGCCAGTGCCGGCATCTCGCCCCGCGCCCTCGATGCGGTCGCCTTCGACAGCCAGGCGCAGACCTTCGCGCTGTATGCACCCAGCGGCCAGGCTCTCACGCCCTTCTTCAGTTGGATGGATAGCCGGGCGGAAGCGGAAGCCGCGGAGCTGACGGTCAGGTTGGGTCGGGACTTCCACTGTCACTGCAGTTTCGCGCCACCCATACCGCAATTACAGGTGGCCAAGATGCTCTGGATGGCGCGGCATTTACCCGAGGCCGTCAGAGCGTCCAGCAGACTGGTCAGCTTACCTGGATTCCTGGCTGAGCGCTTGGGGGTGCCCAACACCACGGACCGCAACCTGGCGGCCATGGGTGGCGCCTATTCGCTGGCGCGGGGAGACTGGTGGCCCGAGGCGCTGGCGCTCTGCGGCATGACGGCAGAACGGATGCCGCGGCTGGTGGATGTCGGCACCACGGTCGGCGCTTCGACGAGCCCGTACGGCGACCGCTTCCGGCCCGACCTCGAGGTCACCTTCGCCGGCAATGACCAAACCGCGGGAGCCTACGGCAATGCCTGCGAGCGGGGTGGCATGGTGGTCACCTTGGGCACCGCGCTGGTCGTCTATCGACACACCGGCACCAAGCCCGGCCCCTATAACCCCGGCGGTTGCTGGGGACCGTACCCCGGCGGCTCGTACTATGAGCTGGGGACTATCGACCAGGGTTGCCAAGCCTTGGATTGGGCGCGGAACCAGCTCCTGCCAGGGACCCCGCCTGCCGCCTTCGATGCGGCCGCGCACAGCGTGGTCGAGGCGCACCGTGAAGCGCTGGCGCCACTCTTCCAGCCGGGGCGCATTGGCGCTGGTAAGCCGTGGAGCGAAGCGCCCGTGGACGTGCCCACGGCGGCCTACGCTGTCCTCGAGGGCATTTCTTTCGCCCTGCGCCGGTTGATCGAGGTCAACCTGGGGGCCGCCGGTCAGGTCCAGCAGATCGCCGTCAGCGGCGGTGGCGGTAAGAGTGCGGTCTGGTTGGCCCTGCTGGCCAGCGCGTTGGGGAGCCCGGTGAGCCGCAGCGTCGGCGATGCGTTACTCGGTGCGGCTGCCCTGAGTGCCGGCGTACCGCCAACCGCGGAGCTGGCGGGCCGGACCGTCTATCGGCCGGACCCTGACCGCAGCGGCGTTCTCGAACCGCGCTACCGGCGTTGGGCGGCTCTGCCATGAGCGCGGACGTCAAGCGCCTCGATCGCGCTGCCGTGCTCACCCTCGGATGTCGCCTCAATCAGGCCGATACGGCACTGCTCTGCGACGATCTGGCGCAACACGGTTACCGCCTGGTGCGCTGGGGGACTCCCGCCGAACTGCTGGTCGTGAACAGTTGTACGGTCACCGCCGAGTCGGCCGCGAAGACGCGCAAGGCGGTCCACGCCGCCCGCCGACGCTGTCCCGGCGCGTTCATCGTCCTGGTCGGCTGCGCCGCCGAACTCGATGCGGAGGCGTGGCGGGCGGAGGGTCAGGCGGACCTCATCGTCGGGAATGTAGCCAAGACCCGGCTTAGCCAGGTCCTGCCCGCGGCGCTGGAGCGCCCCAGCCAACCCGGCGTCCTCCTCGGTAGCCTCCCCCGGCGTGAAGCGAGCCCCGCGGGCTTCGCCGAGGCCGGCGCGGGGCGCTATCTCGAGCGCAGCCGCGCCAACCTGAAAGTTCAGGAGGGCTGTGACTTCTTCTGCAGTTACTGCATCGTGCCGCAGGTCCGCGGCCCGGCGCGTTCGCGTCTGTGGTCAGATGCCCTGCGCGAGGCCGCGGAATTGGTCCGGCGCGGGCACCGTGAGATCGTCCTGGCCGGGGTCAACATCGCCACCTACTCCGACCAAGGCCGTGACCTGGCCGACCTGGCCGAGGCCCTGCTGGCGCAGGAGCCGAGCATGCGCCTGCGTCTGGGGTCCACCGAACCAGGCCCGGTCTTGCCCCGGCTGATCCAGCTTATGGCCCGCGAACCCCGCCTCTGCCGCTTTCTGCACCTGCCGCTGCAATATGGCGAGGACTCCATCCTGCGCGCCATGAATCGACGTTACACGGTCGCCCAGTATGCGGACCTTGCCACCCTGGCGGCGGCGTCCATCCCTGGTCTTTGCCTGGGTTCGGATATCATCGTGGGATTCCCGGGTGAGACCGAGAGCAGCTTTCAAGCGTGCTGTGAGACGGTGCGGCGCCTGCCGATTAACCACCTGCACGTCTTCAGTTTTTCGGCGCGCGAGGGCACCGCGGCGGCCGGATTGCCGGGGGCTGTCCCTGGAGACGTGGCCGCTGGCCGCGCGGCGGAATTGGCCCGTATCGGACTCGAGAAAGCGGCCGCCTTCGCGCGGTCGCAGGTCGGGCAGACCCTCCAGATCATCACCGAAAAGCGTACCCCCGGCGGCGCCTGGCAGGGCTGGTCTGACAACTACCTGTGCCTCGAGATTCCCGCCGCCCCAGAGCTTGAGGCGAACCAGTTGCTGCAGGTGTGCGTCGAGGCGGAACTCGGCGGACGGCGTCTGCGCGGGCGCCGGGAAGCGTGCGCCTGAACCCCGGCCTTACTGCTCGCTGCCAGCGGCGCTGGACGGGCATGAAAGCGTTCGCTCACGGCGGCGCGAAACGGATTTCCTGCAGGGCCTCCAGCGCGAACTCGGCCTCACCCCAGACGCCTGACCGAACCCGTAGTCGGCCGCTCTCGAGGCGCACCGAGAGCGCTCTGAACCGTGACCCGTTGCGCAGGCGGACGTCGAGGCCGACCCCCGTCTCGACCGGACCTGCCGCCGCGGCGCGGAAACAGGCCAGCCAAACCGCTGCCGCGGGGACCTGCACAAGCGCCGTTGTTGGGCCGCGGCGCAGAGTCCAGGAAGCCGCGGTGATGGCCAGAATCTCGCCCTCAAGCCGGTCACCATTCTCGAGAAACACCCGGTCGGCGGTCGGCGAGGGGGTGGCGTCGACCTCGATATCCGCGGAGGGCAAGCGGGTCACCGTCAGATCGTGTAACTCGGCCGGGGTCTGGAGGCAGACCAGCTTCAGTCCCTGCCCGGTGGGTGGGTCGATCCCGGCAGCGGTCCAGTCGGCGCAGAGGCCAGCGAGGGTTTCCAGGCGGAAGCGTCCGCGGGCCAGATCGGCGGTAAGGAGGAGACAGCGCCTGGGGGAGTCCGTCTCGGGCAAGCGAGCGCTGCCGACCAGCCTGGTGGGCCCGGTGGCGTATTGCCGCTCGAGGGAGACCGAGTCGCCCTGGAGGTTCAGGGCGTAGGAATCCCCCGTCGGCTGGGTGCTGTCGGTGAACAGGTACAGCCAGAGGTCGGGCGGCGGTACGGCAGGGATCTCCAGAACGATGCGCACCCGCTCAGACAGCACTCCCTGTCGCGCCAGGCTGGCGGGCCGGGAGCGCGCGTGCAGGCCCGTGGCCGTTCGCACCCAGCCCGGCGCGCCGCCGTCCCCCTCCGCCAGATCGTCGAGGCTAGTCACAGCGTCCAATCCCCCGACAAGGCGCGTCTGCAACATGTCGAGCTGCTCCCGCGGCAGACGTAGGCAGTCAGCGCCAGCCAGGAGCAGCAGTGGGCCTTCGGCGTTGAGGGTGACACCGGTTCCGGCCAGGCGGTCGCCGTTACGGAGCGTGAGCAGCGGTCCGGCGGCTTGCGTGGGCGCCGCGCCCGTCTGCCGGAGGCGGGCCAGGGTCGCGAGGTCGAAGGAGCGCTCCGCCCGGAGGGCAGGGTCGTAGAGCCGCAGAACGCTATCCAGGCTGCGCAGTTCGCCGACGAGCTGCGCGCCGGTGCGTAGCTCGAGGCGCCACTCGGCGGCCCGGAGCGAGCCCAGCGCCGTTGCCGCCAGGGCCAGGCCGAGAGCGCGGCCGAAGAGGCGGGTGATGCCGCGCCGAGAGGCCGGGCGGCCGAGGGCACAAACCGGCCCGACTACGGTCGCTCCACTCTGGACCTTCTTTGCATTCCTCTTCATCTGCCTGGGTGCCCTCTGCGGCCTCGGTGGTGGATCGGCAGGGTTCTCGCGATCACTTCTCGGTGGGGGCCTGTTGCAGAAACGGCAGGACGCGGTCGGCAGCGGTGAGCGAGAGCACGGCAGCCGCGGTCGAGAAGACGCTGCCCTGGGGTCCGCCCCAGGCGCCGCTGTCGGTCTGCGAACTGCGCAACTGGGCGGCATTCTCGCGGTCCCAGCGCGCCCAGGCTGCGGGGTCCGCAACGGCCAGGGCCGCTGCGGCGTACAGACGGTAGTAGAAGGGGTACTGCGGCGAGCCGGCGCCTTGTTTCTCGATATAGGCGCAGCCACTGCGAACGGCCTCGGTCGCCGGGCCGCGCAGGAGGGCGAGAGCGAGGATGCAGGCAGCGCTTCGTGGCGGGCTGGATTCGCCGGGGCCGGTGTAGCCGAAACCGCCGTCTGGGGCGCGGCAACTGAGCAGGAACGCGGTGCCCTGGTCAACCGCGTTCGCGGGCAGGTTCTGGCCGGCGTTGTGGGCTGCGGCCAGGGCGATCAGGCAGGCGGCGCTGACCGGCGCATCGGCGTCCAGGCTGCGCGGGCTGTAGCGCCAGGCGCTGCGGGCGTTGCCCGACTGGGCCCGGAGTAGCAGGCGAACCCCCTCCCGCAGGGCCGTGTCGAGGCGCTCATCCGGGAGCTCGCCACAGGCCTCAGCCAGGGCCAGTACGGACAAGGCGTGGTTGTACATGCTCGCACCGATGAATCCATCCTCGGCGCGGACGGCCTGCAAGATCACCTCCAGGCTGCGCCGGATGGCAGTGGCGTAGGGACCCGCAACCGGGTCTTCGCCGGAGGCCAGAAAGGCGAGGAGGACCAACGCCGCCACTCCCGGCTGCTCGCCGTGGGTATCGTTCCAGGTGCCATCCTCGCGCTGGGAGGCGGCCAGATAGCGCAGAGCTCCGGTGACCATGGCCCGGCGCGCTGCCGAGGTGTGTGCCGACGGCTCCACGGGGTCGGCGGCCTGCGCCCTAGGCGGCGGTCCCGCCAGCAGGCAGAGCGCCAGGAGCAGCGCCACGCTCCCGTGCCGGGCAGCGGCGCGGGTCACGAGGGTACCGGCAGGGTCGTGCCGTCTAGGGGTCACGGGGGGGCTCCTGCAAGCGTCGCCGGTATTGATCCCACAGGAGGCGGTACGACGCGGGCACCTCGGCCAACGCTGCGGCTCGCACGGGGGTGCTGCTACGGGGGGAGTTGCTGGCCGTCCAGGCCACTCCCGGGACCCGAGCCGCGGGGGTTGGTGCGAGGGGCGCCTCGTTGCCGGTGCGGGTTGCGGTCTGGCCCAGCCCCAGGGCTCCCGCGCCGACGGGTGCGGTGGCGCCGGCGCCAGAGGTGGTCGTTGGGGTGTCAGAGCTCTGCCGCAGGCAGGCGGTCAGCCACTCGCTGGCCGCCGCCTGCGCCTCCATGGCCGCGTCAAGGCGCTTCCCACGAAGGTGTTCTGCCGCGCGTCGCATCGCCTCGGCTCCCTGGTCCAGCAGACGTCCAAGGGGGGCTGGACAGAGCTGTGCGAGAGCAGGCAGGTCGAGCGCCAGTTCCGTTTGGCGGAGCGCCAGCGTGGCTGCCAGCTCCTGCCGCAGGCCGGGCGGGTCGGCGATTGGGACCACGAGGCGGGTGCGTTCCCGCAAGCCCTCCTGCGCCAGCAGGGCACGTTGCAGCCGCAGGGCGACCTCGCTCCCCCCGCCCGGGCCGGCGCCCTGGCCACTGCCTGTTGTGCCGGTCTCGGCCGCAGCGCCTGCCTCGAGTGCGGTGGCCCATTCCGCCAGGCGGGTGGCGGCATCATCGGCCGTGCTCAGGGCGAAGAAGCGATGGTTGCGGCGGATCTGCGCCGCGGCTCGTTCGAGGTCTGCCACGAGGCCGGTGGCGTCGAGCGCCTCGGCCACGAGACCATAGGAGCCCGGGGCCCCCCTGGTTGCGAGGTCATGCAACAAGGCGCCCAGGCGACCCAGATCGGCAGCGACGGCGTCCTGGCGCTGAGCCAGGCTGTCGAGCTGGGTGCAGGGGTCAGGGCCCAAGCCAGTGCGTGCCTGGCCGGCCCAGGCGTCCGGCAGATGGCCCAAGTCTGCGGCCAACGCCTGCTCCGCGCGGGCCGCCTCCCGCAACCGCAGCGCGGCGGTGCGCCACGCGCCGCGGCGGAAGTGCTCATCCGCCGCCAGGATGGCGCGCAGGGCCTGCACGAGGTCGCGTCGACGGGGCAGCGCGCGTGCCAGGCGGGAGGCGGGCGGCGACGCCGTGGGGTCCTCGGGGCGCAGTTCCGCCAGGAGCGCCGGGAAAGACTGTTCCATGATCATCGCCAAGGCATTGCGGGCCGCAGTCCAGGCCGCGAGCACGACCAGGTCCAGCTCCGCGCAGGGCAGTGCTGCGGCGATTAGGCGGTCCATCTCGGCGCACTCCTCGCTGAGTTGACTGGCATCCGCTTCGGCGGCAGCTACTCCAGCGCTCAGCAGCGCCTCCAGCTCGAGAGCGCTGGGGGGGGCGGCGAGGGCCAGTTGTTCAGCCTCTGCCTGACGTTGCTCAGCCGCGGCGATGTGCTCCAGACGGCGCCAGCAGCGGCGCAGGCGGGCGCTGAGGCCCTCGATCCAGGGCGCGGCGGCGCTGACGGCCACCTCCAGGGTCAGGCGCACCGGTTCCCGGCCCGCGACGCCGTCTGCGGCGACGGCCTCAAAGCGCAGGTTCTGGCCGGCAGCCAAACCGAGATCGGCCGGACAAACGGTCAGGGTCACCCCTGCCCGTCGCGGCATCGCGGCGCAGTCGGCGCGGCCGGTGAGCTGGCGTCCCGAAGCGGTCCCGGCATGCAGTTCGAGCCGTTCCAGGCCGGTGTCATCCTCCGCTTCGACCGCGACCGTCAGCAGGGCGGTTGGCAGGACGATTCCGGGAGGGCTGTCACCACACCAGCGCAGGCGCGGCGGCGTCTCCGGCACCACCGTCATCGAATCGAGACCGATCAGCTTCGGCCGGGGCAACGGTTGGAGTCGTACCTGGGCTATCCGGGGAATGGGGGCCAGGGGACACAGCAGCCGCAGCAGCACATTGGGCAAGGCGCCGGGGGTGCTCAGGATGGCCGGTAGCAGGGCGGCGAGGCTGAGAGCCAGAGCGCTCAACAGGGGACGACCGGGGCGCAGGCTGACAGACTGTGCCGCAGAGATGCCCACGCAGGCCGCAGCCACCTGGCGCAGCGCCGCGTCGACCAGCGGGCGCGATGCGGGGTCTCGAGAGCCGTCCGCTGCCAGTTCCACCGCACTCAGCAGCAGATGTCCCAGACGGGGGCTGGCGGCGAGCACTTGCCGCGCCGAGGCGGCTGCGTCCCTCGTTCGGCGCAGGCGGCGCAGGCCGAAGACCCCGGTGACCAGGCACGCCAGGAGGGCGCTCTCGAACAGGCAGAGTCTGAGCCAGACAGGGGTATCGCCGCAACGATCCCCGAGGTAGAGCGCCAGCCAGGCGACCGTGAGGCACAGCCAGGCCGCCAGCGCCAGCCGCACCAGGCAGGCCAGGCGAACCCGGCCGGAGACCTGTCGCAGCAGCGCCTCTGCCGACCGAGGCAAGGCGATGGAGGGTGGCGGCGCCATGGGCGTTAAGGTAGGGGCCAAACGCCGAACGTCGAACGCTACGTCCGCTCCAGAAGAGCCCCCGGCGGCGGACGGCCATACCCGGATGAGAGGTCAGAGCTGGGACGCGCCAGGGACGTAGTAGAGGCTTTAGCCGGTTTCGCGCACCTCAATGAGGCGGCCTCGGCGTTTACGGCTGCGGCCAGGTGTAGTCCACGCCGCAGCGCCGGGCAAACGCCTCAACCACGTTTTGGCCTCTGAAGGCGAGGGTACGCTCGCCGCGCACCTCCGCCCAGGGCTTGCGCCGGTAGGCGTCCAGTTGTTCGGCGGGCAGCGCCTGTTTCATGGTCTGCACCAGGGTGATTGGCCCGGGCACCTTGAACGGTTTGAAGTCGCGCAGGCGGCAGAGGGCTCGATAGGTCCGTTCCCGGATAAGGCGCCGCGCCGCCTGGGGTTGCAGGCAGTCGGCGTGCTGCGGTCCATAGCCGGTTTTTACGGGGGCGATCTCGATGTCACCCAGCAGCTTCTGCATCTCGCGGCAGGCGGCCAGATCGCCGCTGATCATGACCATGGGGAAACCATAGTCGCCCGCTTCCATGGCCTCGGTGCCGCTTTCGCCGACGCGGATGCCGTTGATCTCGACCCACTCGACCGAGCGGTTGCCGGTGTGAGCGAGCACGCCGTCGACAGTGCCGGCCATGGCGTGTTTGCCCACCTCGAGCAAGGCGTCGAACCCCTCGTCCCAGCCCTGGTAGGGGGGCATGGCGGGGAAGATGGCCGGCACCAGGGTGGCACGCTCATCGAGTTGCAGGATGTCGATGGCGTTGTGGCCCTCGGCCACCTTGACCCGCGTGGCGCCGGCCTCGAAGGCGCCGGCGATCGCGGCGTTGACCTCGCCGGTCATGAGGGTGCGTTGCCACTCGTCCTGCGGCGTGTGAGGCTCATGGCGGTCCCACTCGACGATGCCACTGACCCCTTCGAGGTCGGTCACGATCAACACGTTCATCGGCTCTTCTCCTTGGCGTCGGCTACCACATTTTGACCCAGGGTAGCGGCACCATGGCCGCAACCCTGGGCTCTGAGCCGCAGCCCCGTTGGGGCAGGGAAATGCACCTAAGTTGTAACCTGAAAAGTTGTGAAGAAATGCCGACCTGTGCA
>CAIZKT010000673.1:0-15005 GCA_903933565.1 uncultured Victivallales bacterium
ATCTCCGTGAGAGTAAATCGTCCACACGCTTTGGGATGGATTGAGAGACATCGCGAAAGACCTCACCAGCGGACGCGGCCAGAGAAGCCAGCCGCAGGACGGCGAGCAGCGTGAGGGTGGGTTTCATGGTTGTTTGTCTCACAGTTAGTCGATTCGTCAGTTCCGATCATTGGAAGGCATATCCCCAGTGGTCACTCGCCCAAGATTCATCCCGATCCGGACGGTCTCCTTTCCGCTCTCACCACTCCACCCTCACCAGTTTCCAGTCCCCGGTCTTGCTGTTCCAATCGATGCCGGTGAAGCCTTTTTCGAGGTCCTGGGCCATGCGGTCCCATCGAAATACGTTCGCCTCGAGTGCCACCATCTTGGGCGAGTGACTGAAATCGGCCAGCCGAAGCAGACTTCGTCCAAGGCCGAGGGTCATGGTTCCATTCCGGTCTGAAAGGGATACCGATCGAAGGGCCGGGCTGTCCATCAGTTTCACGCGGGGCTGCCAGGCTCTTCCATCGTGGAACCGAAGCCAGAGTGCCCCGTCGAGAAAGTAGGTGACCCCGGGGCGGTCATTCCCATCCACCCATAAACCCGAGCGCTCCGAAAGTCTGGCATCGGGTCGACCATCGATGATATCGGGGATGGCCCCCTCCCGGTCCATATCCAAGGGCAGCAGCAGTTCCGTGCCATCCGCCCGGCGCCAGGTGATGCCTTCGTCATCGGACCGGGCATAGAGCACGAAGTTCTGAACCGAGGCCTTCTGACCGAAAACCTGAAGGGTCAGGTGCAGCCGCCCCCTTCGGTCGAACCGGGCGTCGCCCTTGAACATTTGGTAGCTGGCCTCTCCACTGCCCGTGGCGCTCCAATAGATGACGGGGAACTTGCCCTTGCCCGATGGGGGAACCTGGCCCCGGGGCAGCCATGAACCCTCGGGGCTCATCCTGTAAAGGCCGAGACCACGGCCACCCGGCACATGATACTCGGTCAGGGCCTGGGCCCGGGCGATGAGAAACAGATCGCCCTTGGGATTCTTGAAGAACGAGTAGTAACTGAAACTCCCGGCAATGGCGTCGAAATGGCGATCGAATCCCTTCTCCGCCGATCGGGGAACCCGGGAAACCCAGTAACGCAGGCCATGATTGTGCATGTTGCCGAGGATGTGGAGCGACCCTTTCCAATCGACGGCCATGCTCCGTTCATTGTGTCCGTCGTCATCGAAGGTGTATCCGTCTTCAACCGCGACATCCGTCACCTTCCCCCGGGTGACGGAAACAATCCGGGGTCGCAGGTTCGGATCGACATAGACTCCGTAGGTCGTTTCCCCGTCGGTGACCACCGGGGAAGACCAACCGTCCGTATACCAATTAGCCCGGGCCTTTGCCGTGGCCAGAATCATTGCGGGTGCCTTAACCGACTGGCCCGGCGTGGAGTCGGCCGCGGCAACCTCGATGCTCGTCACGAAGACGAGTCCCGCGCCGATCTTCAATGCTTCGCGACAGGTGATGCTGTTGGTGTTAATGCTGCGTTTGTCCGTGCGTCAGTTCCAAGCTTCGGAAGTCATCGCGATGAGTTTCTCCAGCGACTGGAACTCTTTGCTGTGCGGGGATCTCGGCGGGGACGAGGAACTCTATGCGGGTGAGCTTCTGCGTGACCAAGCGCACTCGGGCTTCGGTGTCGGATTTCGACCCGTTGTGTCCAATGCGCAGGCGCGACCCGAGTGCCCCGGGACGGCGTTGCGCCTGATTCGACGCAGGTGTCCTCTGTCGACTATCGCCAGATCGGACGCATGCCGATACCGTAGCGAACCGCAAGATCCTCTTCTATCGCTTCGATCTCGGGGTCGGGGAGTGTGCGGTCATAGACGATGATCTCCGCGATGTCGCCTGAGTGATTGGCCTTGCCGCTCCAGAAGGGTATGGCCAAGTTACCCCCCGAGCCGAATTCGGGAACAACAGGCCGGTCGAGGTGGGTCCCGCCCGGGATTCCACCTGCCCGGGCAGATGCTGTTTTCACGCCGTCGTGCCGGTAAACGGTGATGGCGGGAAGCCCCGGCGCCAGCTTGCCCACTTCAACGGCTTGATCGAGGGTGTCGTAGCAGTACTGCCCGCGGGTCAGATAGAGACGAGGAATGCCGCCATTTCCATTGGCCGCGTTGCCGCAGATGCCGAAATCGCTGTCCATGGACTGGGTCACGAGAAACACGGTGAAAGCCTTACCCGCAAGATGGGCATTGGCAAAACCGGGGATCACCATCTGATGGGTCGCGCCATCAAAACGCACGCAGGATCTTCCATTCAGGCCTGTCCCGCTGAACCTTGGGGGAGTGGGGGTCTCACCGGAATACAACTTGCCGGCGGGAAGCATCGCTTCCGGGCCTGCCACCGCGGGCCAGCTCCGAACCGCGGTGCCGTCCGGCAGTTCGGCAGCCAGCGACTCTGCCCGGAGCCAGAGTTTGAGGGAATCTCGGAGGGCAGGGGCGTCAGGAGACAGCCGTGGCCGGGCGTCGCCGCGCTCGAAGCGGGCCAGGGCCGGGCGGCTCGCGGCGCCGTTCGGCCCAAAGGCAAGGGCCCGGACGGTCGTGGCGAGCGGCAGGCGCAAGGGCTGCGTATAGGGTTGTGAGCGTGTCGTGGGCTCGGTGTCGTCAAGGGTGTAGCGGATATGCGCCCCGGGCGTGGCGCAAGCGAGCCGGATCTCGAGAGTTCCGCCGAAACGAGTCTGTTCGTCACACCAGAGCCCGGGTTGCCACGGCGTTTCAGGGTTGTCGTTTCCCGGTTCCACCACGAGCATGCCCCAGGATGTCACGGCGGGCAACTCCACCATGGCCACGCGTCCGCCCGGGAGCTCGAGGCTGCGGACGAGAGACGAGGCGTCGCCTGTAACCGCAGCCTTCTCGTGGACGGCCGCGTCATAGGGCGGAGGCGTGAGGAAGCGCATCTTCAAAGAGCGTCCCCCAAAGAACCGCTGGGGATCCAAGGTCAGACGTACAGGGCCGCTTTCGCCTGCCTCGGTGGCGACCAGATGAACGACTACCGGCGCGTCGGGCTTGCCGGGAAGAGCACGGACCACTGCCAGCACAGACACCGGGCCATAGACCTGCAGAGGCATCGTGTCCGCGGCATACCGGGGGTCACGGATGCCCGGTCCCGCCACGTACGCCTCTTCGTATCCATCGAGGCGTGCCGCGTTGGCCCGAACAAACCCGAACAGATCGGCAAACTGGTCGGGAGTGCCGAAGAACCGGGGGGTTTCAAAGCCGGTGAACACATCCCAGGGAACGATCACATTGGCGCCCAGGGCATAGCTCACGGCGATGAAGCGCCGGTTGTGCTCGACGTCGTCGGAAACGAGGGTGAACAGATAGGATGTGCCTAGCTCCCGTGCCTTCTTAAGGCGTTCGCTGTAGAGGAAACCGGGGATTCCTTCCGTGGACGGATAGGCCTCGATAAGGGCAAAGTCATGGACTTTGTGGTAGGTGGTCAGGAACTCTCGCGTGGCGTTGCAGGAATAGGCGAGCTTGCGCCCTGCGATTCGGTCTATCTCGGCGTGCATGCTCGCCAGGAAACGCAGCCCCGATTCGACTTGGAAGTCCTCGAAGAGCCTGCGGAGTCCCCTGGGGCCTTTCAGCGCTGCAACCGGGGAATCGGGAGGGTTGCCGAGATCGAGGAGGAACTGCGCATAGTTGAACCCGGAGAGCTCTGCTACTCCCCACGCAACCCGCGGTTCGGGCGTGGAATGGGCGGCAAGGTACTCCTGAAATCCCTTCATACAATGGGTACAGAAGCAACCGCCGTGGTGCATCATGATTTCATTCAGTTGTACCCCATCCATCTGGAAATAGTCTACCCCCGCCTCGAGGGCATAGCGGGCGTGGGCCAGGAACACGGTGGCGTAGTCGGGATGGTTCGGGCAGCCGAACCGCATGCCCCATTTCTTTGTCCAGGGGTCTTTGAGGGGCTCGCCCTTCAGGTTGACGGTGCGGCCGAGCTGGAAGGATCGTGTGTCGGGCGTGTCGGTCAGGCTGCTGTTGAGGGTTCCACCAACGAGATAGCCCTGCGCTTTGGCCTTGGCGACGAACGCCTTGTCCGCGGCTGCATTCCCTGACAAGTAGAGCCAGTCCAGGCGCGTCGCATGGAACGCCCGGGCCGATGGGAGCGAGTCGTGGGGATCCGTCGGGCTGGTCGGGCGGCGCCAGCGCGTGGAGAAGCAGACGTCCGATGCCTTCGGGGCGCCAGCCGACCGCGGACACGGTTGCGCGATGTCGGCAAAGGTTGCTTCGACGTCCGCGTCTCCGGCAAAGACGGCAGCCGAAGCCAACAAGGCCAGGAAGACCCTACGCGGCCTGTGGGGCAGAGGTGAGACACGGCCAACAGAAGACAGGGGAAGGCGGAACAGGTCTCTCATAATGGGACTCCTTTTTGGCAGGTTCTCTGGGTCACTCCGTCATCAGTCTCCTTCGATTGCCGTCGGGCAGTTGCCTGTTTCCCGCGTCCATCTCACGCCCTTTCTCGCCGCGCTGCCGTCAGGGCCTGCCGGTCTTCAACCTGATCTCCGTCACCAGCGCAGCGCAGCGCGGCCGGATGGCGAAAGACGATCGTTGAGAGCCTGCGGCAACCTAGCTCACGGGGCGGAACGATGTCGACACTCGTTCCTTCCGGCGGGATCAGGACGGCCCGGCCACGAGCTCCCTGAAGGACGATCCTGCCGTCGTCCCGGCGAGTGACCGGCAGTGGCGTGTGCCAGCGGAACTCGACTCCGGGGCCATTCACGCGCTCGAGTTCGTCGGTCACGACGATCTCGGCGGGCGAGGGCGAGTCGAAGCGGCGTGTCCACACCCGGTAGTGGTCGGGCCAGAGAGAGCCAGGTTTGACCATGGCACTGAACGACACGGCGTCGCCTTTGGCGTCGGGGACCACGGCGACCGGCGCGGGATTGGCGGGGGCGGGACGCGCCGCACCGGTTGCCACCAACGGCACCCGCAGGTTGTGGTTCTGCGAGTACTTCATGGTGTTCGCCGCCACGTTGGCGTCCGCCTCGCGTAACCAGAGTCCGGCCAATCGGGGTTCTTTCGCGTTCACGACGACTTTGCCGAATGCACCCACGAGCGCGGTCATCTCGCTCTCATCCGCGCCCGACACCATCACCGTTCCTATAATTCCCATGATGCACACTATCCCTAAAGTTAACGTTCTCATTCGCCGTTTCTTTTCATTTATTTGGACCTGTGCAATAAGGATGAGCCGTGGTATTCAGCCCCCAAGGGGCGCTCCATGCGACCCCGGCGCGAAGGTAGAGCAGATAGCTCGCCCCTACAGGGCTCAAACCCATAACCGTCCTTTTCCCAGGGCGTTGCCCCATAGGCGCTAACATAGAACCGCTTACGACCCCAAAGGGTGAGAAAGCGGCGTCAAGCCGCCGACAGTCCAAAGCCTGCCTGGCTGCGCCACGCCAGGCGGTATCATACTGCACCCCAACAACGTGGGGTGCTTTGGAGTGCGGTGGCTCGACACCGCTTTCGAAGGGCGAAAAGCGACCGAGTTTCGTTATCTTAGCGCCCATGGGGCGTTGCCCTGGGCTGGTATCTCAGCGCGCCTTCAGCGCTCCAGACGGACTCCCTTATTGCACAGGTCCATCATTTTTACAGCCCCTCATTCCAAAGAGGCGCTTTGAAGTTACGCGGGATTGGGTGGACGTCGAAGCCTGAGAGCGGTAAGTTACCCGCCAACCGGCCCGGCTTGGATGGACGCGCTTTGCCTGAATTTGTCCAAGAGTAGTTGCGGAACCCGATCAGTGTGATCGTGTTGTGCTTAGAAGGACGTGCATAATGCACGAGGCGGAGCGTGCTCAGAAACCGCGTTCGTGGCTGCTATGGTTTCGGCCACTATGCGGTTGTCTGTGCGGAGTTTCCTCTAGCCCTGCCGAATGGTTGCTCAACCGTGTGGCAGATGTCTGGCACTGGGACGCGCGCCTGTGCGCTGGGCTGCGGCGGCTTACCCGACTGCTGTGGTGGTCAGTGTGGGGGGCTGCGGTAGGCTATCTGGGGTGTCTGCTCCTTCTGCTCCTCCTGTTCAGGATGATTGGTGAGCGCTGGGGGCTCCTGTGGCCGTTCCTGTACCTGCCACCTCAGTTCAGCCTGCTGCCCATGGCCGTGCTTGCTCCCGTGGGCTTGCTGCTCTGTCCGCTCTCACTGCTTGTGGACGCGGCGACGGTCGCCCTGATCCTCTTTGCCTACATGGGTTTCTCTCTGCCGCTGCCGGGCTGCGCTACCAGTGGCCCAACCGTGGTTGTCATGACCTGCAACATGGGCCAGCGCAACAACGCTCGGCTGACGTCCTTTGTGGAAGCGGAGGCCCCCGACGTTATCGTTCTCCAAGATGCTGCCAACCATGGCGGCGCTTACGCCCGTCAGTACTCGGACCGCTGCGTGCAGGCACTGGGCGAGTATGTGGTGATCAGCCGCTTCCCCATCAGGTCGGTTGCCTGGGTCGACGACCTGCACTGGCAGGGCCAACTCGTGGCGGCGCGCTTTGAGCTTGACTGGGACGGCACAGCGCTGATCGTGTACGCGGTGCACCTGCCGACGCCGCGTCGTGAACTGGGGCGACTGATGGGACTCGGATTGCTGAAGGAATGGATCCGCTCACACGGCTGGTTTGGCTCGGATGCGAGGTTAGCCGTGACGGCTAGCCTTACCTCACGTGTACCCCTCGCTCGTGCCTTGCAGCAGAGAGTCGCGGCTGAAGATGATCCCGCAATCGTAGCCGGTGACTTGAATTCGCCGCACTGCGGCTATATTTATAGAACTATGGCGAGTGGTCTGCATGATGCGTACGCCGAGCGGGGCTGGGGGTGTGGTTTCACTTTTCCTGGCACAACTCGGAACCCCTTGACATTCTTCGGGCCGTGGCTGAGGTTGGACTATATTCTGTGTGGTAAGGGGCTTCGTCCGTGTATGGCCAAGGTAGAGTCGGCTAGTCGGGCGCAACACCGGGCCGTGGTGGCGCGTTTGCGGCGCGTGGATATAGGGCTAAACAAACCCGGTAAAGCGGGCCGCTAAACTGGCTGCGCGGCGCGACTCGACTCGACAGTGGTGGAGCATCCATGCAACAAATATTAGCCATCCTGGGGCGCTTGTTTACCCTCGAATCGCCCTGTCTGCTATTTCCTGGTGTCTGGGTATGTGCCGCCATCATCTGGCTAACCGTGGTTATTTGCGCTCTCACGTCCGTTTGGAGTCGGCCTTTCGGCCGGTGGCAAAAAGCACTATGGAGTCTTTTGGTTGTGGGTATCCCGATTGTGGGCCTCGTGGCCTACCTGCCTTTCTCGCTCGGACAGGAGCTCTTTCCGTTGCTCGGGTTTTGGCGTAATCCCAGGAGTTAGCGTTGCGCGCTTCGGCACAAGGACAGAGGAGGCCGCGCTGTGAATTCTCTCCACACAGGAGGGGGTCTGCCCTCGTGAACGATCCTGCCTCAACCGTGAATCGTCGCGTCCATAGCGCATGGGGTCTGTTTCTGCTCCCGTTCGGCGCGCTGGGCCTGTTGAGTTTGGTCTCGCCCCAACTGCACGCGCAAGTGGTGAACGCGCCAGCGGTAAGCGCACCGGGGATACACGCGCCAGGTGTAAACGCAACAGGGACAAGTGGTAACGTCATAGAGCGGGCTGCCGACTTTAACCTGAGTCGGTACGGCGACCGGAACTACTACGTCGATCCCGTTTTCCACGTCGGCGAGGTCACCGACGTGGTGTTACCCGTGACTGACCTCTCCCTGAGTCTGCCCACGGCCAGGCCGTGGCTGTCATCCTGGACCGACGTGGATATACCCTTTATCGAGGGCTCCAGGTCCGAGGACGCGCTGGTACACCTAGGCCCGCTCAAACTGGACGCGGACCGAGTGGTAACGTCAGTGTTGATGACCGACAATGCCGGGCACACGCGGAACGACCGTGACGCCAAGGCGGTAAGTATACTCGCGGTCGATGGTATCCGTGCAATGTGGCGGCTAAGTGATACCACGCAGGTGTCTCTGCAGGGCGATCTCATTGTCCTGCCCTTCGAAGGCTACGCGGGGCTGCAGGGTTTCGGCATGCCGCGCGACACGCTGGCCTTCGCTATGGGCGCCAGCGGTTCGTTTGATCCCTTCGCTAGCCTATCTTCCGGCATTCATGGCGAACTGTCAACGGGATTCAATATGGGCGGCTGGGACGTGGGGCTGAGAAACAGTTTCGGAGCGCGTGATTTCAGCGTGCATCGGAGCTTCGGTAGCTATCTGACAGAAGAGTTGACCATGCTTGAACTGGACATCAACCCGGGTGTCGCAGGATGGCGCTTCGATGAGCTTGGGTCCAGCGACTACGGCCGCTATGCCGGCGGTTCCGACATCGTGGGCTCGGGCGAGTTGGGTGAGGCCGGCAGCAAGGTCACGACCGTCTCTGCCTGGGATCGTACGAGCAGCACGAGGGGGTACGACAACAACTACGACTACAATGAGGACTTGGATGGCAACCTGGAGTGTACCAACAACTTGTCGCTTACCTTTACGCGTGCAGCCGAGGCGTCCATTCGCCCCGTGGTCCGCGTTTTCCGTGGAGACTCGGGCTATCGCTATGCCAACGAGGAAGACCGCGCGCGTGAGGACCGGGCAAACTGGTATGAAGGGGCGACGGTGGGCTTACTCGTAGACCGCCCTGACCTGCGTTTCCCGCCCTATGTCAGTTATACTGTCGCGCGTGACAGTAACGATCCCTTGTGGGACCAAACATTACGGCTCGGGGTGACGGGGCCGGGGCGTATCACCGACTATATCCACATGGACGGCAATGTCGGCCGACACATTCGCTCATCCAGTGGTCAGGAGGACCAGCAGGACACCGTCTACGAGTTTGGGCTGACACATCAGCCTCGCTCTACAACCACGCAGTCTCTGAGTCTGGCCCGCTATGTGGCGGAACCTGAGGATCGACTGCGCCAGCATCTGACCTACCGTTTGCACCAAAGCCTGGGCGATGGCTTTGCAGCCAGTTTCGCGGCGTCCCGCACGGAGCTTGAACAGTATGGGGATGGCGGGGTGGACGAGGAGGAGTGGGGCGTCGGTGGCAGTCTGAGTTACACGCGACGTACCTTCGCCATGGCGTGGCGCTCGTACTATGAACAGCAATGGAACGAGAATACCGGTAAGGAAGACCCTGACTGGAGGCACCAGATTGAACTGCGCTGGCGCCTCGCGTCACGGCTGCAGGTCCGCTATCAGTACACCTGGGACGCTAACGGCAACAGTGACGACCAGGCCGTCGACGCCGAAGTCGACTTGTACCGCCATAGAGAAATGTGGCGTATCGCGTATCGCTTTCGCATGCACTACACGGACGGCGACGATTGCTACTACGAGAACCTGTTGGTGCTGAGTGCCAGCAGAGACTTGGAGGGCATGTCGCTGAGTCAACTTTTTGGAGCCCAGCGCTAGGCCGGTTCCTCTTTGTGGTGAAACGGATAGACGGCTCGCCGCTTTGCAAGATGTGATGGTTAGGGTTCGTGATTGTCAGGTCAACAGAAGAAGGTAGGCGTAGGCGTGTGCAGGCGCAGACCCAACGGAACAAGGAGGACTGCCCAGTGAAGACCAAGGAGGACTGCCCCGTGAGAAGGTGTGTAACCCGCTTGTCCCAGGCTCTAACCGGTGCCGTTATGGCGACGCTGGCACTCACCGTGCTGCTTGCCCCGCCCCTGCGAGGGCAGGACACGAAGCCGGCCGTGGCCGAGCCTAAGAACGTAGAGAGTGTCGCAAAATCGTACGATGTTGTCGGCCAGGAACAGCAGACGCGCGAGGGCGTGCAGCGCCAACTTGAGACTCTCTCGGCAAAGCGGCGTGCGTTGCAGAGTGAGCAGGCCTACGTCGACGCCAAGGTGGCCTGGGCCAAGAGCAAGCTTGCTGGCCGCGGGGCCCCCGGCGCCAAGGACGAAACCTCCGCTTTAGAGGCTGACAAGTGGACGCGTGAGGTCAAGGCCTGGGAAGCTCGCAAGGTGGACACCTTGGCAAGCCTGGCAACGGTCGCCTCCGAGGAAAATGCTCTGATGAAAGCGGTCGGCGAGGACGCTCGCACTCGGGACGAGAAGGACATGGTGGTTCCAGGCGACATGTTGGAAGTGTCTGTGGCTGAGGACGACAGCTTCAACGGCATCTATCAAGTACGCGCCGGCGGTTACGTCATCATCCCCCGCTTGCCGAAGATCAATGTGGCCGGCAAGACGCTGAAACAGGTCGAACTGGCGATCCGCGACGAGTTGGGGCAGAATCAGGTACGCGATGCGAGCGTGACCGTTGACCTTGTAGTGGGGGAGTCCCCGTCGGCCCCGAGGAGTTATCTGTACCTCACCGGCGAGGTTGGCAATCCTGGGCCGTGGCCTATTCCCGGCAACTATAAGCCCACGGTTGTGACGCTAATGCTGCGCGTCGGCCTTACAGCGTTTGCTGACTTGGAGAGCGTTCAAGTCCTGCGCCTCGCCGATGGGCGCGCCTTGATCGAGACCATCAACGTCAAGGCCATCATGGACGGCGCTGGCCTGACTCCCGATTTTGCCCTCCTGAACGAGGATATCGTTATGGTGCCCGCTAAGGCCACCGGAGAGTGGGCAAACAGGAGTTCGCAGTCCGGGCGTATCTACATGCAGGGAAACGTGCTTCGCCCTGGCGTGGTGGTTCTGCCTGCGCCCGCGCGCATGACAGTAATGGTCGCCATCCGCCAGAGCGGTGGACCCAACCGGAACGCCGATCTCACGACTCTTGAACTGATCCGCATCGAGAGAGACCGCACCCGGCGGGAAATCCTCAACTTGGGCGCTATCATGCGTGGCGAACAAGCTGATGTGAACTTGCTGAGTGAGGATATTCTGGTCCTCTGGGGCAGGGATGCCCGCACCGTCTTGTCGCCGATGCGCGTCTACTTGGACGGTAGGGTGGGAGGGGGCTCGAACTCCAACTCCAACAGGGGCGGCGGGCCAGTTGTGGTTACTCTTGAAGATGGCGAGGATACGATCCTGCAGGTGCTCATGCGCAACGGTGGCTACGGACGTTTTGCCGATCAGGCTGGCGTCTATGTCCTGCGCGATATGGGCAACGGGATTCGCAACCGTATTCCCGTGGACATGAAGAAGGTTCAGAAGGGGATCATTCCTGACCTTATTCTCAAGGACAATGACATCGTGTATGTGCCTGAGAAGTTCTTCAGCTTCTAACTTCTAAGGCCTTAGATCCGCCGAGGGTAAGTCGGTCTGATGCCCCGTGTGGATTCAGATCAAGTCGGCGCCGGGCGGTTTCTGCGATCGTCTCGGCGGAATCGATTTGAAGCGCTGAAAGCGCGGCGCGATACCAGCCCAGGGCAAAGCCCTGGGTATGGTGGGGGCTTAAGATTTAGCGACCTGTGCAATAAGGGGATCCGTCAGGAGCGCTGAAGGTGCGTTGCGATACCAGCCTAGGGCAACGCCCCTAGGAATAGGACGGTTACTGGTTTGAGCCCTGCAGGAACGAGCTACAGGGTTATTCGAGTTCCAATTCTGTCAACCACAGAGAGCAACGAGAGCACAGAGAGCAACGCACTGGCGAAGAGTAAGTTATGTAAGGCGCTTTCAGAACCCCCGGCTCGCCAGCGTCTCGCCCTCCAGCTTGAAGGCGTCACGACGTCGGCAACGTGTGGAGTGCGAGTAGCTGCGCGAGCCGTGACGGATCCTGCAAGAGCCTCATGTGTATGTCACCCAAACCATCTCGCCTTCCTCTGTGACCTCTGTGGTGCAAGAGTCGATTGTAGTAGAGTCGACTGGCCTTGGGGCGAACGATCTGCCTCATGTTTGCGCTGATGTCGCATGGACCGGCCCTACAGGGCTCAATCCAGGCTGCGGACGGGTCCCCAGGGCGCGGCCATGGCCTAACCTGGGCTGGTATGACGTCCCCTTTTTGGGCTGAATACCACTGCCCATGCTTATTGCCTGGGCGCTTATTTTTGTTGACCAGGTCGACTAGAGGTAGAACCTAGGTTCGCCAGCGTCTCGCTCTTCACTCGTAAGACTTGCAGATTACATGCAAGGGAACGCAGCACCCTATGACGACGGTACGTAAGAAGATATCGCAGAATGGCGTTGAGAGTTTCCAGACGTGGTGTGCGAATGCGTTCAAGCAGGCGCGTCTTATCGTTCTACTTATGTGTTTCTCGGGGATTTTAGGGCTGTGCTATTACGTCTTTAGGCGGCCGGTGTATAGCGGCACGACTACTTACCAGGAAATCTCTACAGGGAAAGCGATAACCCAAGAGGACATGTTCAAAGACGGCGGGTTGTGGGCGAAGATACAGGGCATACAAAAGCCGGACGTGGTCGAGAAGATTGCTGGCACCTTCGGAATCGAAGGGGGTTACGGCAGGATCATGGAGCGGCACGTGAGAAGGATACGCGTAACTCCACATGGATGGATGAGTGGGTCTCAGTATCCGACGTACGATGTACGCATCTATGCCTACTCCCCGGAGCTTGCAGAGCAGTGGATCGAGCGGGGCTTGCAGATCTACGACGAGGAGCGCGCCGTCGGCCGCCGCGAGGGTCGGCTCGGGGAAATCCGTTATTGTCGTGAGGAGATGACCCGGATGCAGGCCGAGATGCGCGCCTATGCTGCCAAGACAGACGCCTTCCGTGAGCGCAATGCATGGGATGAGATCTGCAGCGAGTGGGCTGAGTACGAGGAGGTCCCAAGGCGCCTTGCAGAAGTTGAGGGACGCATGGCGTCGCTTGAGAGGCTGCGGACCTCCTTACAGGATCCCACCCTGACCACGGTCGAGCGTCTGTTGCTACTCCCTGCGACTGGCTACGCGCAGGGGCAGCCGCGTGTCGGCCAGGTGTTCGGGGCGCGTGCGCCCTTTGGTGTTATGCGCCCAATGCCGCTTGCTTCTGACGTCCGTGAGGTCACTCCGGATGCCGAGGAGACGGCGGCGGACGCCGAAGTCCCATTTTCCGATAAGTTGGAGGAGGGTGGTAGTACTAAGAGTGGCAGGTGGGTGGTGTTGCCTGGCCAGGAACTCGGCGGATCGAGTGGGTGGGAGGCCCTCTATCACGAGAAGCTCTTTCTCGACAGCCAACGTGCCGAAATCGGTAAGACTTACCTTCCGGGGCATCCCAAGATACGTCGGTTGTTGAAACGTCTGGAAAGCGTCGAAGCGAGTATGAAGGCAAAATACGACGATGCCGTCAAGGGGATTGACTGGGAACTGTTCACCCTTGGCGAGTCGCGGAAAGACCTCCAGCGGAAGCTGCCAAAGGTGGAGGAGGTACGGCAGCGCTATGATGCGCTCGCGGTACAGTTTGAGGCGCTTAAGTACGGGAAAATGCCCTGGGGCACTAAGTATGCCGACTATGCGAAGCGAATTTCCATCGCCAAGATGCAGTTGGAGTACGGCCTGACTGCGCCAGATGACCTTCGCCTCCAGCGCGTCGGTTTCACCACGGTCCCCGAATGGCCGGTCTCTCCGAACCGCGGTAAGATGCTTGTCTTCTGTGTGTTTCTCGGGTTGGTTCTAAGTACCGCCGCGGTCTTCGTTCTCGAGTTTCTTGATCGGACAATTGTTCTGCTCGACCAGGCCCAGGATGATCTGGGCTTGCGCGGATTGGGCATTGTGCCCTTGGTGCCGCAGCGCGTCCTGCCTCCCGCCTGCCGACTGGTGACTGACCGTCGCATCAGCGAAGAATCCGGCCAGCGTTCGCTGGTGGAAACGTTCCGCATCATCCGGGCCAATCTGCTGTCCTGTGGCACAAGTGCTGACGATCGGCAGGTGATTATGGTGACCAGTTCGTTGCCCCGTGAGGGTAAGAGCGCGGTATCGACCAATCTGAGCATGGCGTTAGCTCGCGCCGGGAAGAAGACGCTGCTGATTGATGCCGATGCCCGTCGTGGGCGTCTGCAGCGCGAACTGGGGACGACCGGCCAGGGCTTGGCGGATGTGCTGCAGGGTAGTGTCAGCATGGAAGATGTCTGCAGTCCCACCGATGTGGAGAATCTTGACCTGATGGGCACCGGCCGCTCGGGAAGCGGGCTGCCTGAGCTACTCGCCAGCGCTCGCTTCAGGGAGGGTCTTGCGGCTCTGCGGCGTAAGTACGATCACATCATTATCGACACTCCGCCTGTCCTGGGGCTATCGGAGGCTTGCGATCTGCTGCCGTGTGTCGACGGCGTGCTCTTTGTGATCTGGGCCAAGTACACGCCGGTGCGGGAAGTCCAGTCCAGCCTTGAACTCTTGCGGGCCAACAACGCTAAGTTCTTCGGCTTTGTGCTGAACCGCGTTGACCTCAGCAGCGCTGGCTACTACTACCACTACTACTACTACTCCGACTACTATTACCGCAGCTACCAGTCAAAGCACTTGCCTGCGCCTCCAGCCGAGTCCGCCAAGGTGTAAATCAGGCGGTCAGAATTTGGGCAAGAATCGGGGTCGGAATTGGAGTCGGTATCTGTATCGTGCCGGGATGAACCACGCAAAGTGGTTCGGGGTCGCGCACAATGCTGCTGAGTTTCTTCCGGTGGCATGCGCCATTCTCGAGAAACACCCGGATTGGGGTGGGTTATGGCCCCCCGCGCCGTGGCTCGGCGCTTTTGGAGTGCGGCGGCAGAGAGTCGCTGTGGTGAGTCGCCGGCGCCGCTTTGGCTGACGTACAGCCCAGGTGACACGCGTCAGCGAAAGCGGTGTCGTGTTCGCCAAAGGCGGACTTGCCACCGCACTCCATGTTGCGGCGTTTCCGATAAACTGAGCTGCGTTAGCGATTACCCCATCCATTCGCATGGCTGTATTAGGATAACGGGCACGCTTGCCGTCGAGTCGCGTGCCGCGACCGCTTTGTGAATTATTGACCTGTGCAATAAGAGAGTCCGTCTGAAGCGCTGACGGCGCGTTGCCATACCAGCCCAGGGCAACGCCCTGGGAATAGAATGGTTATGGGTTTGAGCCCTGTAGGGGCGAGCCATCTACCCTACCTACGCACCGAGGTCGCA